>NZ_SORI01000020.1 GCF_004366815.1 Aminivibrio pyruvatiphilus
AAGACCTGAAAAACCTGAAAAAGGGTAAGAAAGAAAGGAAACGGGGAAACGAAAACAGTTCATTTCCCCGTCCGGGGAGTTATCCCTTTACTTGAGGGAAGGAACCTGCGGATTTAGGTTCGACGGAAACTGTTGACCTTTTCGAAAAAAAGAGTATGATTTGAATATGAACCCTGACAACTGAAAACTTTTATCCAGAGTGGCTGAGGGACTGGCCCTATGAAGCCCGGCAACCTGCCTGAAAAGGCGTGGTGCCAACACCAGCGCCCCGATAATTTCGGGGCGGATGATAAGAGGAGACCCATGCACGGATCATTCATGGTCCATGCCTCATGGCGGCCACAGGCCTCTCCTCGGAGAGGCCTTTTTTTTGTCTTTTTTTACCGGTTCGCCTGAACCGGAACCCATTTCCTGAAGGAGGAACTGCCCATGAGCACGATCGACTATTCCTGGCGCCCCGAAGACTATTCCGAGCCCTTCGACCCGGAGGAGCTGATGCTCAGCCGCATCAGCGGCGCCGCCAGGCGGGAGGTTGTCCGGAAAATGATAGAAGAGGGCGGGACGGACGCCGTTCCTGAGGGGCTTGAAATGGCAACCCTCAGCCATGACGAGAGGAGGACCCTGGGCTTATTCCACCCCTCCTTCCTCGGAGGGGAATACCTGCCGCCGTGCCGGGAATACGAAGTGGAGATCGCAAGGGTCACCATCCGGTCCACCACCTACGACGTCGTCTCCGTCCGGGCGAAATACGGGAAGAACCGCATCAGCTACAGGATAAACGACGAGTACAACGGCGATAACCTCGGCGAAAAGCACACGCGCACCTCGATCCGGCCCCTCACCCTCGGGAGCCTGCTGGATTTTCTCACCGGTGCCTGGAGCCTTTACGAAAGCGTGGAATACAACTACCCCGATGACCTGGAAGGGCAGCTCGGGTTCTTCTGGGGAGAGTCCCTGCATTACCCCGATTTCGACGAGGCCCTGCGGGAACAGGTGACGGAGCGTTTTTACCAAACCGCCGGGAAAACGGAACAGTCCTGACGGACCGGAGCCGCTCCGCTGGAGAAAGAGGAATACCGATGATTGCGGCGTGCCTGATCTTTTGGCTTGTTTCACGACTGCGGGACAGGGGGGAATGAATCCATGAACACGGGAAAGAGCACTTTCCGCCGGTTGTCTGAATCTGTTCCGGTTCAGGGGCCATGACGGCCGAAGGGCTCTCCCCCAGGAGCCATTATCCGGGTTCTCAGGAACCGGATCAAATTTATTCACCGAAGGAGGAACTGCCCATGAGCATGATCGACTATTCCTGGCGCCCCGAAGGTTATTTTGAGCCTACCGACCCGGAGGATCTGATGCTCAGCCGGATCACCGGCGCCGCCAGGCGGGAAGCCGTACGGAAAATGGTACGGGATGGCGGCATGGACGCCGTTCCGGAGGGATTCGGCAACGAGGAGCTCAGCGAACGGCACAGGACGGCCTGGGGACGGATCCACCCCATGTGCATGGGAGGGGAGTTCCTTCTGCCCTGCGAGCCCGGAGAGCTGGAGATCGCCCGGCTGACCATCCGGTCCACCACCTACGACGTCCTCTCCGTCCGGGCGAAACGGACAAAAAACCGTATCCGGGTCAGGGTTGACGACGAATACGACGGCGAGACCCTCAACAGGAAACACATGTGCACCTCCGTCCGGCCCCTCACCCTCGGGCGCCTGCTGGACCTCGTGATCACCGGGTGGGACTTCTTCGAGTGTCTGGAAAACAACTACCCCGACGACCTGGAAGGGCAGCTCGGCTTCTTCTGGGGAGAGTCCCGGCTCTACCCTGAATTCGACGAGGCCCTGCGAGAAAGGGTCACGGAGTATTTCCGCGCACACCATGAAGCGGAAGAAGATGAAGAAAATGCAGAAGGGGAGGAATGAATCCATGTACACGGGCAGGGACACCATCGAATGGATGTACGGGAAGCAGTTCAAGGCCGGCGGGGAATGGTCGGTCAGGACGGACAACGGGTTCCGGTGGTGGCCCACCGACCGGGCCCAGACGGTGGAGGTGGTGGGCGAGGCCGACGGGCCTTCCGGCGAGAGGGGCTATTACATATCCGTCCGGACGGAGCTGTTCAAAGTCCGCAGCCTCGACGGCGACGCCCTGAAGGCCGTCAACATGACCCTCATGCCCTTCGCGTCCCTGGCGGGGCCGGTCTACGACCCCCGCCGGGGAACCCTGGACCTCTGCTCCTGGGCCCTTGTCTACGAGGAGATCAGCCCGTGGATGAACATTCTCCTCAGCATCGCGGCGGCCATGCAGATCCACGAGGCGCAGAGGCTGGGGGACAAATTCGGGGACTTCAGTCTGGAGAACGCCGTCAGCGGCCATCCCGAAAACGGCATCCGGGAAGGGTGGGACAATATCTCGGACCTGCTCCCCGCGTTCATCTCCGCCCAGGGAAGGGAGCCGTCCCGGTGGACCGCCCCCGAATTCCAGCACGCGGCCGACCTGCTCGGGAACATGCCCCCCGTCCTCCTGGCGACAGCCGGCGGGCCCGGGCTGTCGGCGGAGTTCCCCTTCGGGACCTTTTCCTCCCTCTGCAGGATGTCGGCGGAGGAATCTCACCCCTTCTACGGCAACGGCCTGCTGATCACCCATTTCTTCCCCGTTTCGGGAAAGAAGGGGGAGGAAGAAAAATGGATCCGGAAAGCCCTCTCCCTCAACATGCCGCTCCTGGGGTCCGACCCGGCGGGGTACGGCTTCGGCAGCTACACCTACAGTGACGGGATGATCGTCCACGCCGCCTTTTACCCCAACACCCTCTACAGCCCCGGCCTCCTGCTGAACCTTCTCCTCTCCTGCGGGGCCAGGGGAATGGCCATGAACAGGGAGCTCGCCGGGGTCAAGGGGGGCGAAAACCCCTTCCTCCTCTCCCGGAGCGCCGTGGAGCGGCTCATGGATCTCCTGGGGAAAAACTGACAGCAAAGGAGGAACCGCGATGAGGGACATGATCTGCAAACTGATGGAAGACGCCGGGCTTGAGTTTGGCGAAAACGTAAGCGACGGCAACGGCGGGACCGTCCGGTATGGCGGGTGGCGGAAAAGGGGCGGCTGGGTCGCGGCCGGGAACAGCGCCCGGGAGGTGCGGCAGAGCCTCCTGGGCCTGAAAAGACGGGACGAAAGACAGTTCATCAGGAAGGCCGTCGCCGGTGCCGGCCTCCGTCTCTCCATCTCTGAAAGAAGCGTCCCGGACAACGGAGAGATCGTCAGCTCCATCCTCTACAGGGGATGGAGCGACGACGGCGAGGAGGTGGTAGTGGGCTCATGCCTGGGCGAGATCCTGGAATCTCTCGAGAAATGGCGGGACAATCAAATCCGGAAGGAGTAAGTTCCGTAAATGATAGGATAGTGCATAAATTTTCTGCCATAATGGGGATCATATTGACTTTGCTCACGGGGGCGAACACAATAGTTTAAAATATTTACTAAATTAATCTTGAAATGGCATAAAAAGCAAAACGCAGGCCTCAAGTAAGAGGCGTGAAAAAATGAGTGGGGATGCGAAGAATGGAAAACCATTTCCTAACAAACTACACAGATCAAGTCTTTCTGGATCGCATCAAAGAAAACCTACGCAAGTGCAAGGCATTCTATTTCTCGGTGAGTTTTATCAAAAAAGCCGGTTTGGTTTTGTTGTTCAAAGATATAGAAGCCGCAATTGAACGGGGGTGTTTCGGTCGCGTTATCACCTCAACGTATCAGAATTTTACTGATATAGAATCTCTCAAGAGCTTTTTTAGTTTAATGGCAAAACATGAAAACTTCGAGTGCCATCTGGATTTCGAAAGCTTCTCCAATGAGCAGTATTCAACCCTGGGCTTCCACTCAAAGGGGTATCTTTTTGAGTTCGACAACAGATATGAGGTCATTATTGGCTCATCGAACATCACCCGGTACGCTCTTTTGCAAAATATTGAATGGGACGTTGCAATTAGCGACTCCGTCCCAACAAATTCCTTTATTAAGGCCAAGAGCGAATTTCAAACTCTTTGGGAAACAACTCATCCCCTCAGTAGTGAAATTCTCAACCAGTACGCGAATAAATTGCATTACGCCATTGAACGCTGGGATATGGACTATGACCTTGAAAATAGGGAGATAAAGCCAAACTTTATGCAGAGGCGAGCGCTGAAGGAGTTGAATCGCTTTCGAGCGATGGGTTTGTCAAAAGCACTTGTTGTCGCGGCTGCAGGGAGCGGAAAAACCTATCTAACGGCTTTTGATGCTTGTAACTTTAATCCCAAACGTTTGCTGTACGTTGTCCATGAAGGCTCGATTTTAAAGAGGTCGCTGGAGACATTTCAGAATGTTTTCGGTAGTAATGTGAGTTATGGTGTTTTCAGTGGGGAAAGCAAAGATCTGGATGCAAATTTTGTATTCGCGACGAACTTGACCATGAGCCGGTCTCTTGAATTGTTCAAAAGAAACGAATTTGATTACCTCGTAGTCGATGAATGCCACCATGCAACTGCAGCTACTTACAAAAAGATTATTTCCTACTTTGAGCCGGAATTTCTTCTGGGTTTGACAGCAACGCCAGAGCGTATGGACAATCAGGACGTCTTTGAACTGTTTGATGGGAATGTACCCTATGAACTCCGTCTCAGGGACGCTATTGCCAACGATCTGGTTGTACCGTTCAAATATTTCGGGATCCGCGACACACTCGTTGAGTATGGTCTCAATAGAAACCAGGAAAGACGCATGATCGCGCAGATGGCGGACGAAAGGCATTGTGACTTTATATGCGAAGCAATTGAAACCCATCGTCCTGTGGGGAAATTAAAGGCACTTGCTTTCTGCCGGAATGTTACCCACGCCCGAATGATGTGTGAGGCTTTGAGCGACCGCTATCATACAGCCTATTTAACCGGAAAAAACAACGTGGGGGAGAGAATTCGCGCATACAATGATCTGCAAAGTGACAGGACTGAACTGGAAATTCTTTTTACTGTGGATATTTTGAACGAGGGTGTTGATATTCCGGGAATCAACATGGTGTTGTTTCTTCGACCAACGGAGTCATCAACGGTTTTCACTCAGCAACTTGGGCGTGGGCTCAGAAAATACACGGGAAAAGAATACGTGACGGTCCTTGATTTTATTGGAAACAGTTATAGACGTAGTGTGCAAATAGCTTTTGCCCTGAGCCGATTAGCTGCAAATTTTGTTGTGGAAAAGCGGTTGATGAAATCGCTAGTAAAAGACAACTTTATGGCTCTGGGCCTAGGTCAGTACGGTGTGGAAATACATATTGATGATCTCAGTAAAGAGGAAATAGTGAACTTTCTGGAAAACGAGAACTTCAATAGCCTTTCCTATTTAAAACAAGACTATTTTAACTTCAAGAAGTATATCGGATCAGAACATGCCCCCAAGCATATGGACTACCTTAATAATGATTGTGCACCGGATATATTGCGTTTCATGAGCGTCAAAATTGATGGCAAGAAGACGAGCTCGTATTATAATTTCCTTCGAGGTATACAGGAAAAAGATTTGCCTGTTTTTTCTGATGAGCAAATTCTCTTCATCAACTACCTCTCCTCCATGCTGCCCCTCGTTCGTCAGCACGAATTCGTGATGTACAAATGTTTGATAAGTGGAGTTTGCAACCGCTCCGCGATAGAACATGAGCTTTCAGAAAATATGAGAAACTTCCGGAATGAAGAGGCTGTACACGCTCAAAAGTATATGATGGAATCTGGTTTTATCTCGACCGAAAACGATGAAATTAAGCTGAATGCACCATTAGATGACCAGTATGTCGAGTATGTTCAAGATTTGTTGGTTTATGGACTGACTCGTTATGTTGTTGATTATGACGATGCTGACGATTTTAAGTTATGGGCAAGTTACCGCATCGATCAGGTTCAGCTCAAGCTTTGCAAAAACCCGAGATATACAATGAAGGGAACCTATGTCTATGATGGCGTCGTCTACATTTTTGCTTCGATAAAAAAAGATGCCAGTATTCAGGAGCATTTGAATTATAAGGACAAATTTCTGCAGGCAAACTTGTTTCAATGGGAATGCGAAGCAGGTCTTAAGCCTGAGAATCAGCAAGAACTGATCCAAAGTACAAAAGCCTTTTTGTTTATTCGGAAAGTCGAATCGGAAAATGGCATCGTGCTTCCCTTCACCTTTGTGGGTACTGGTAAGCTTGAGAACCCGAGAAAAACTGATAATCCAAGAGGTTCGTTACTCTTTGATATCTGGATTGACGAACCTCTTCCCGACTACCTTCAATACGATTTCGGCCTCTCGAAAGGAATGGACTCATGATCGAAGTGGTGGCAGCCCTTATCCCCTGGATTCCCGGCCACACCTAACGAGAACGCCGGGTTAGCCGCAATAAATCCAGTGACAATCGAACTTTGACAACAAAAGTACTTGACGTGCTCATCGTTATGTAATAATATATACGTAACGAGGAGGTGGGGCTATGGCAAGCATTGTCTTCCAGAAGGACAAACGCTCCGGGATCACCTACGCCTATGAATCGGTCTCCTACTGGGACAAGGAAAAAAAGCAGTCACGGGCGAAGCGGACCCTGGTCGGCCGGGTCGATGAAAAAACAGGCGAGATCAGTCCCACCGACGGCAGGGGACGAAAGAAAAGAGCCGGGGAGACAGCGGCCAAGCCCGGCCCCGTTCCGGCCACCCGGACCGCGAGGCTCTTCTACGGTGCGACCTGGCTCTTCGATGCCATCGGGGAACAGCTGGGCATCACCGAGGACCTGAAGAGGTGCTTCCCGAAGACCTTCAGGCAGATCCTGTCCATAGCCTACTACCTTATTCTGGAGGACAAGAACCCGCTCTACCGGTTCGAGAAGTGGAGCACCCTTCACAAACACCCCTGCGGGGAGAGCATCACCTCCCAGCGCAGCAGCGAGCTCTTCGCGTCCATCACGGAAGAAGGGAAGAACGAGTTCTTCAGGCTTCAGGGGAGACGCCGTCTGGAGAATGAGTTCTGGGCTTATGACATCACCTCCATATCAAGCTGCTCCGAGTGCCTCAGGCAGGTTCTCTACGGCAACAACAAGGAGAACGACCGTCTGCCCCAGTTGAACCTGGCCCTTGTCTTCGGCGAAAGCTCCGGGCTTCCTTTCTACTACGGCAAGATGGCCGGGAACATCCCCGACGTGAAGACGGTCAAGCTTCTTCTGTCGGAGCTGGACATTCTCGGATACTCAAAGGTCAAGCTGGTCATGGACAGGGGGTTCTACAGCGAGGACAACCTCAACGCCCTCTTCAGGGAGCATGTCAAGTTCCTGATCGCGGGGAAGATGTCCCTGTCCTTCGTCAGGCAGAATCTGGAACCCATATACGGGCAGTTCCGCTCCTACGACCGCTTCAACGACACGTACGGGCTCTACTGCCATACGGTGCAGGCCGAATGGAACTACAGGCAATACCGTCCGTACAAGGGGGATACTGTCTCGGAGCCGAGGCGCATCTACGTGCACTACTACTACAACATCGACAGGGCGGCCGAGGAAGAGAAGGCCTTCGACCGCCGGCTGATCGCCCTCAGGAACGAACTCGAGTCGGGCAAAAGGGTTCCGGAGCACGAGGCCGGGTACAGCAGGTACTTCGACATCAGGACCGCACCCAAACGGGGGATCAGAGTCACCGTCAGGGAGGAAGCTGTGGCCAAAGAGAAAGAGCTGTTAGGTTTCTTCGCCCTGCTCACCAACGAGACCATGGACGCAGTCACCGCCCTTGAGCTCTACCGCAACAAGGACCTGGTCGAGAAGGCCTTCGGCAACCTCAAGGAGCGGCTCAACA
The DNA here is from genome assembly GCF_004366815.1 of Aminivibrio pyruvatiphilus. Classification (NCBI taxonomy): domain Bacteria; kingdom Thermotogati; phylum Synergistota; class Synergistia; order Synergistales; family Aminobacteriaceae; genus Aminivibrio; species Aminivibrio pyruvatiphilus. The sequence continues at coordinate 7,839 of NZ_SORI01000020.1, forward strand.
TGAGGCGAACTCTTGTTTCTTCGGAACAAAGCCTCGAAGGCAAACTGTTCGTTGAGTTCATCGCCCTGATTTACCTGTCGTACATAAAGAAGCGGATGCAGGATACGGGCCTGTTCAGGGACTACACCCTTCAGGGACTTCTGGATAAACTTGATGTGATCGAATGCTTTGAGCATCCGGGGCAAAGACTGCTTGTCGGCGAAGTTTTGGAGAAACAGAAACAAATCTATGTCGCGCTGGGTGTTCCGCCTCCAGGCTCGTTATGAGTGGGCGGGAATCCAGGTTTCGAGTCAACCGTACCAGCCGGGCCTGCCTCAGTACCCGGAGCTGATGGGAGATGGCGGAGGAACTCATGGAAAGAAGTTCAGCAATCTCGCTCACCCGCAGCTCCGAGATAGACAGGGCACAGAGAATACGGATGCGGGTAAGATCGCCGAGGACGTGAAAGAGATCGGCCAGTTCGGAGAGGGTTTCCTCCGCCGGCATGGCAGAGGCCAGGAAATTAACAGAACGGGTGGATTCAGTTTCCGGAGTGCGAAACGCGTTTTTTTAGAGCCACTTGCTCGCAGATATGAGAGCCGCCTCCGCGCTTAAACAGATCCATCGGCGCGCGGGGTGAAAGCCACCCCATTGGAACGAAGCGGCTCTGCACCTTGATAACCTGAAGATCAATCCCGGGCTGCTTCACGCATGGACTTTTTGCCCTTGATGACGATATTGTACGCCTGTGAACAGAGTCGGTCCGTTATCGCCTCGGCGGCAACCGGGACAGGAATCTGGTCCAGCCATTCGGCGGGCTCGAACTGGGAGGCAATGATCGTAGCCTGGTGGTTGTGCCTCCGGTCGACGAGCGAGAGCAGCAGCTGGGTGTCCTCCACGGAGATGGGAAACAGAAGCCATTCGTCGATAATCAGGAGGTCGTACTTGATAAACTGTTTTCTCAGGCGATTAAAGGCTTCCACCCCCTTGGTTCTGGCCATTTTCAACTCGTCCAGCAGATCGGGCAGCTGAACGTAGCGGGTATTCAGAAAACGCCTGCAGGCGGCCTGTCCGAGAACCTGGGCAAGGAAGGACTTGACTTTATGAAAACTTTACATAAAGGCAATCCTTTTCTTCGGCGAGAAAAGATGTCCAGCGGCTCTCGCTTTTCCCGGTCAAGGGCGCGGAATTGACATGCTCGAGGGCAGTGCGGACGTGCTGCTGCAGGTCCGGGAAGGACAGGATCCGGATGTTGCGGAGCTTTGCGATGATTTTTCGCGACGAAATCAATACGGCGTTTTCCGCGGACGCCTTGTCCTTGGGCTTGCGGACTCGAGCGGGCAGTATGACCGTTCCGTAATAGGCAGCCATCTCCTGATATGTCCTGTTCAGGTCGGGCTCGTAGAAATCGGAGCGTTTGACGCCGCTTTTCAGATTGTCGGGGATAACCGTCTTGGGAACGCCGCCGAAATATTGAAAGGCGTTGACGTGACCGGAAATCCAGGAGGGCATCTTCTCGTCGCGGAACGGCTCGGCGTAGATGATCCCGCTGCACGGCAGAACGGCTACGAACAACGAAGCCTGAGACATCTTTCCGCTCTCCGCGTCGAAGAAGGCAATCCTTGCGCCGGCCCAGTCCACTTCGAGCGAGAACGCGGGTTTGTGCTCCAGCCGGATGGTTGCCTTGTGAACCCTGGCATGCAGATGGTAGTACCGCCGGAATTGCGTCTCCATGTAAAAGCGCTCGCTGCTTTGGCGGCATTGTTCAACGTACTCCTCCCAGAGCAGCTTCAGGGTGACATGGGGCTTGGCCAGTTCAGCATGCACATAGTCGAAGTCGGGCATCTTGAAGGTTGCGTCTCGTGACGGGGCGGTGATTTGCAGCAAGCCTTGCGTCACGGCGGTGTCGTCCAATGCGTCCAGGTCTTTCAGGGTGAGCCAGCCTTGATCCCGTGCCTTTCGCAGATACAGCGACACCGTGTTTCTGGACACCCCGTGCGTAGCGGCGACCTTGCGCTGACTCAGGCCGCTGTAAACGGCCCGGACAATGGTGAGAAAATCTGACAATTGAATACCTTCTGAGGTAAATTCCGTCTTCCGACGGTAATTCGATCTTACAGGAGTTCGCCCTGACCGGCTCCATGCCGGCGCGCCGGTGGCTCTAACACTCCGCGCGGGTGGCTCAGTTTCGCCGTGTTTTCCACGGAGTTTGAGGGACCATAATGAACCTCCCCTTTGATATATGCACATATGCTCACATATTCATATATCATATTCCGGAAATCGGCGCAAGATAAAAACCGGGATCCTCCTTTTAAATAAGAGGACCCCGGTGTACGGTTTAGATTCAGGCGTGTTTTTTATCCGAAGGGTGCAGTGTTTTTTAAACCTTTCTTTTTTCGACTCCCTGAAGCATGGAGAAATTTTTAGAGTGCAGGTCTGACCGTCTTTGCTCCTCAATTCGTTGATCACCAAAGATCATCTAAATCCACGCCTGAATCGAGATTTTTGTTCTTTTCCTAGTTTGTTTTTTCTTGCTCCGGCTTCGGCAGCAATACGTCGTAATCGGCGTCATGGGCATTGCGCCGCGCGTCAACAGCCGTCTTGGGTTCACGGACCTGCGCATAGGTCGATGCATTGTTTATGGTATACCACAGGCCGTTCTGCTCCTGCATCCAGAGCGACCGGGGGCTGTCCGCGCCGGAACTCCTCAGAAAAAGTTGGATGAAATCAGATTCTTTTCTCTTCGAAACAAAATCGAGCTTAAAATTATGGGGAGACATGGCATAGCTGTTTTCCGGCGTCGTCCCTGCGGCGAAGCTTCGGAAAATATAGTGAAAATCGCTATCATTCAGACGTTCGACGAAAGTCCTGTAGTTATTAGACTGTTCGAGGGGCATGGGCAGATACATGGCATAGCGCAGCATTTTAGCCCCCTCCGCCCGGGTGCTTTCGTTCAAATAGCTGAACACCGCCTCGAAATAAAGGTGCGCCGCTCCCTCCATGGTGCGTCCCTCTTCCTGGTAGCGCGCTTTGAACTCCCGATAGTCCTTCGGAAGTGCGGCCATGGCCTCGCCGTACACCCCGAAAAGCAAAGCCCCGATAACCAATCCCCAAAGCAAAATTCTTTTCATTTCCATGCCTCCTCGTGGCCGTACTTCTCGGCTAATCTGAATACCATAAATTTGACATTAATTTGGCTATTTCAATGGAAGGGTAGTTTTTGGCAGAATCCAGCGTGACCATATGGCATTTTAATTCTTCTCCGGTGATAAGTTTGAAGTTGCACACAGGAATTGAACTTCCGCTCCCCATATTGAATACTTTTTGAGGGTTCTTGAATATGAGCCCCTCCCATAAATCCATGTCGTCGCCATCAAAGCAAAAACCATCCTTCTTGCACAATCCGCATCTCCATTTTTTTATTTTCGTCTTGATGGGACCTCCATTTTTCAAGACAACGTAATCGTTTTTCCGTTCGTGAACAATATAGGGCGACGTCTTGAACTCTTCTTTTTTAAAAAACATATGGGCGTCGTCCCCTGATTTGGGGCATTTCGATATGGATTTCCCGGGATCGGAAAACATGACCCAGTTCTTCTGCTGATAATCCGGTATTTTGTGTTCGGCCTTTGTTTTTCCTCCGATATCGTCCGGGGCGAAGGTAAAGTACTGTTTACCGCACACAAAACACTCCCACCTGATTACCTCGATGACTCTTTCATCTCCTGAATCCTTCGCGAACGCCGGCAGCGCGCCAAACAAAAGCGCCGTAAAGATAAAAGCCATAACCGGGAACTTCCAAAATCTTTTCATCCTCAAAACCTCCTCCTTAAATTGAACAACTCGAAGAAACGCTGCCGCAACGGCAAATAAAAAAGCGATCCCTATGAGATAGATTTTCTCAAAACTCCCAGGCGGAATGAGAACCTTCTTTCTCATAATAATGCCGTGCCACCAATAAACTCATCATTCCAAGCTTCTGCTCCTGTGGGGAGCTTCCAATGAAAGCATTCTCATTATCGCCTCTTTCTCCTACTCCGTCAATTCCAGAAAAAAATAATGTGACAGAAGTAAATTAACCAACTCTTCTCTAAATATCGCACAACAGCTTCAGGAAATGGGTACAAGGGAAGAGCCACCCCACTGATTCTAATAATGATATAATTTGCTTCATTTCACACAAAAATACTGGAGGAGTTCTGCCATGCCCACTCAGGGAAACTGCCCCGACATTTCACCCCGTTTGCCCGAAGAAGACGAGATCGACCTTGCCGATCTTCTCTTTGTTCTGTGGAGGAAAAGAAACATTATCTTAATTACTCAACTTTCGCAGGACCTTGACAGCCGAAAAACCGTTGAAATGACTGGATAAAAATGACAGGAAGGCCCCTGTTTTGTAAAATTGTAGTCGCGAGATAACAAAACTACAAAAAGGAGGCCTTCCCGTGACTCCCATTTTACATCATGCCGGCTCTGACGACGATACTCTTTGTTCCGCCGCAGCGTTTTTTCACACCTTCGGCATCTCAGGGCTCTTCAACCGCTCAGCCAGGACAGGAAAGGGAATTCCCCCCGTCAGGATCCTGCAGTTTCTCTTCGCCCTCGTCTTCCTCAGGAAGACCTTCTTCGAGATGGTGCGCGAGAACTGCCTGCCCTGGGGCAAGGACACGTTCTACCGCTTCCTCTCGGAATCTCGGATCAACTGGAGGCGCTTCCTCCTGCTCGTCGCGAAGAGGCTTCTCGACACCTTCTTTCTCCCTCTCACGACGGAGAGAAGAGACCGGGTCCTGATCCTCGACGATTCCATGTACTCGAGGAACAGAAGCAAAAAGGTGGAACTTCTGTCGAAATGCTACGACCACTGTGCTCACCGATACTTCAGAGGTTTCCGCATGCTCTCCCTCGGCTGGTCCGACGGAAGGTCCTTTCTGCCCCTGGCATTCTCCCTTCTCGGTTCGGCCAAGGAGGAGAAACGATTCTTCGGAGCCGCGGACACCGACGGAAGAACATCGGGGGCACGGAGACGGAAAGAAGCGGTGATGAAGACGTCGGAAGCGGCCCTTATCCTTCTTGACGCTGCGCTCCAGAACGGCATAAAGGCCGACTTTCTTCTCTTCGATTCCTGGTTTGCCACCAACCAGTTTCTGCACTCCGTGCACAGGAAAGGCGTCCGCTCCATCGCCATGGCCAAGGACTTCAATTCCCTGCAGTTCCTGGCAGTGCAGAAGGACGGAACGAAGAAGCGGATGAAGCTCGCAGACCTCTACCAGCAGGCCTCCCCGGGATTGGATAGAAAGGATATCCCCGGTTCCGTGCTCGTGGAGGTAGACAGCGGGAAGGACTCCCAGGAAGCTCCCCTGCCGGTCAAGGTCGTGTTCGTGAGAAACAGGAAGAACGGGGCAAAGCGGGAGTGGCTGGCCGTTCTGTGCACCGATACTTCCGTTCCCGACGAAGAAGTTGTCCGGATCTACGGGAAGCGCTGGTCCATAGAGGTCTTCTTCAAGGCCTGTAAGAGCATGCTCCGCCTGGGGAAAGAATTCCAGACCAGAAGCTACGATTCCCTGGTGGCCCATACGAGCATTGTCTTCCTGAGATACATGATGCTCTCCTTCGAGTTGAGACGGTCTGAGGATGACCGGGCGTACGGTGAACTATTCTGCCGGTTTTGCGAAGAGCTGGAAGATATATCCTTCGTCGCGTCGCTCGCTCTCCTTCTGGAGATGCTGAAATCCGCCGTCCGGGCCGGAATCGCCCTGACAGAAACCATCCTGGAGGGGATGTTCGTGGAATTCGTACGGAAAACGCCCCGCTTCCTGAGGAATAAAATGGGCGTTTTAACTGCTTTTTCCATGTCATGACAACGATTTACGGTTTTCAAGGTCCTGAGAATGTTGAGATAGTGCTAAGTTGGGGGAAAAAGCAAAAAAGAGCCTTTACCCTCTCCATCCGTTCGCTACAAGATGGGAGACCTCCATTTTTTTAAAGGAACAATCCTTGTTATACTAGGGTATGGCGGATGTGAATGCAATTTACTCGCCGTTTAAAGAGAATCCGTCAGGAAACCAGTCAGCTTTTGGGTAATCTTCGTCAACACATCATGCCTGATTGGATGAAAGTGTCAAGGGGAGATCCGCGCTTTGTGCGCCTGAAGCCCTTGAAAGGGACAATTGCCGGACAGTCGTGGTGATGAGGTCTCTTTTGGAAGGGTACTTCCCTTCGGTGTGGTAGAACAAAAAAATTATCTGAATTCCACGGTTAACCATTCAATGATTGGAGTGGTAAGCTTACACTAATGGGGACGTGTATGGCCCTTCCCCTGCGTCTTTGGGCAGGAAGGCCGTTATTCGCTGGCCTGGTAATAGGGGGTGTGCTATGCTGCGCTTTCCAATTCTGGAAGTGGTTCTGTATGGATAGGATTAGTAAGGAGGTACGTTCCCGTGTTATGGCCTCCATACGGGGCAAGGATACCAAACCCGAAATGGCGCTGAGGCTTGCCCTGCATTCCCTCGGTTTCCGATACCGTGTGCATGTGGGGGGATTGCCAGGGAGCCCTGATATTGTCCTCTCCAGGTATAAGGCTGTCATCTTCGTTAACGGTTGTTTCTGGCACCTGCACGGTTGCGGTTATGCAAGGGTTCCCAAGGAACGGGTGGTTTTCTGGGAAAGCAAGTTCCGCAGGAACAAGGCAAGGGATGCGAGCAATGTTGAAGCTCTTCTGGCGGCTGGATGGCGTGTCTTAATCGTCTGGGAGTGCGCATTCGGCAAAAAAGGATCTCGGGAAAGGGACTCCCTCCTTTCGGAAACCGCTGACTGGATACGTTCGAGTGAAAAATACAGGGAAATCCCGCATTTCCCTCCTGAATGAAACCAGGTTTTCCCCAGATTTGGGTTTGGTGCCCCTCTTTGATCATGTTTCCTCTGTCTTATTCTTATTTTAAGGGCATCTTTTCATCGGGAAAGTCGAATCGGAAAATGGCATCGTGCTTCCCTTCACCTTTGTGGGTACTGGTAAGCTTGAGAACCCGAGAAAAACTGATAATCCAAGAGGTTCGTTACTCTTTGATATCTGGATTGACGAACCTCTTCCCGACTACCTTCAATACGATTTCGGCCTCTCGAAAGGAATGGACTCATGATCGAAGTGGTGGCAGCCCTTATCCGGAACGGGGATAAATTCCTGATCTGCCGGCGTCCGGCGGACAAGGCCCGTCCCCTGCTGTGGGAATTCGTCGGCGGGAAGGTGGAGCCGGGCGAAACGGCCGAGGACGCCCTGGTCCGGGAATGTCGGGAGGAGCTTGCGGTGACCCTCTCGGTGGGGGGAGTGTTCATGGACGTGGTCCACGAGTACCCGGACATTACCATCCACCTGACCGTTTTCAACGCGTCCATTGCCGAGGGGACGCCCCGGAAGATCGAGCACAGCGACATCCGCTGGATCACCCCCGGGGACATCCCCCACTACGAGTTCTGCCCCGCGGACGCGGATATCCTGGAGCAGCTGATGGCCTGAGGCCTGAAGAAAATAGAGCGGAGGTACTGCGGTGGCTGATTTTGACCTTGTGATACGGAACGCGCGGATAGTGGACGGGACGGGGACGCCCTGGTACAGGGGCGACGCGGGGGTGCGGGACGGCGTGATCGAGGCCGTGGGGACCCTTCCGCCCGGAGTGCCCTGCGCTTCGGAGATCGACGCGGGGGGCGAGGTGCTGGCTCCCGGTTTCATCGACATGCACACCCACAACGATTTCCTTCTGCTCGGGGATGGTGCGGGGGCGTCCAAGCTCAGGCAGGGGGTCACCACCATCCTGGTGGGGCAGTGCGGCATCAGCGCCGCCCCCATCCGGGACGAGCGGGTGTCCCTCCTGGATGCCTACACGGGCTTCATCAGGGCGGGAGTGACGCCGGAGTGGAACTGGAGGTCCTTCGCCGAATACCTTGACGTGCTGGATGGGCTGGACCTCGGGCTCAACGTGGGGTCCTTCGTGGGGCACGGGACGATCCGCCTGAACGTTCTGGGATTCGAAAACCGCCTTCCCTCGCCGGACGAGCTGCGGGAGATGAGGGAGATGGCCCGGGCCGCTCTGGAGGAAGGGGCCTTCGGCATGACCAGCGGCCTGATTTATCCTCCCGGGGTGTACTCCGCTTCCGGAGAGGTGGAGGAGATCGCCCGGGGGCTGACGGAGCGGCGGGGGCTGTATCTTTCCCACATGCGGAACGAGTCGTCCGGGGTGGTGGAATCCGTGCGGGAGACCATCGCCGTGGCGGAGAGGGCGGGAATCCCGGCGCAGGTCCTCCATCACAAGGCCACCGGGCGGGCAAACCACGGAAAGGTGAGGGAGACCCTTGCCCTGCTGGAAGAGGCCCGGGCGCGGGGGGTGGACATGACCGTGGACCAGTATCCCTACACCGCCGGCAGCACCACCCTCCGGAGCATCCTGCCGCCGTGGGTGAACGAGGGCGGCCTGGAGAAGCTGATGGAGCGGCTCCGGGATCCCGTCCTCCGGGAGCGCATCCGGCAGGAGATCCTGACGACGGACGGCTGGGAGAACATGCTGATGAGCTGCGGCGGCCCGGAGGGTGTCCTGGTGGCCTATACCCCGGAGACGCCGGAATTCGAGGGGAAGAGGCTGCCCGAAATCGGGGAGATGACGGGCCGAGATCCCCTTGACGCCGCCTTCGAGGTGATCCTGGCGAACCGCGGCTCCGACACGGCGTGCTACTTCCACATGGACGAGGATGACGTGAAGTACGTGCTGGCCCATCCCCTGGTGATGGTGGCCTCCGACACGATCCCCCCCGCGCCGGGGGCGAAGTGCCATCCCCGGACCAACGGGGCCTTCCCGAGGGTCCTGGGCAGGTATGTCCGGGAAGAAAAGGTGCTGGGCCTGGAGGAGGCGGTGCGGAAGATGAGCGGCTTCCCCGCGGCCCGGCTCGGCCTGCAGAAGAAGGGGCTGGTGAAGCCCGGCATGGATGCCGACCTGGTGCTCTTCAACCCGGACACTGTGAGGGACGGCGCCACCTTCGAGGATCCCTTCGGGGAGCCGGAAGGAATTTCTTCTGTCTTCGTCGCCGGGAAGGTCGCGGTGAAAAACGGTGTTTTCACGGGAGCGACGGCGGGGAAAGTGCTGCGGAGGAGCTGAAACAGTCGCCATATCTTCCCGGGTTTTTCGGCCTCCGGGGACAATCGATATGGTTTTTCGGTTGCCGGGGGCTGCGGGGTGGTACTATCTCTAACGGCAGGGTTATTTTAGACAACTTTTCTTTTTGAGGGAGGCAATTCAATGAAAAAATTCACTTTCCTTGTCCTTCTGATGGCTCTTTTCTCCACGCCCGCCATGGCAGCCACAATTTATACAACCACCATCAACGAGACAACCATACCCCGGGTTCAGGACGTTATTCTGGAAATCATGATGGGGAAAAATTTCTATATCGACGACGTGGACGCCAACAAGGTCATTGTCGGCAAAAACTTCGGGGACGGCATTTGGGTTCCGACAACCTTCTGCAAGGTCAAATTCAATTTGCTCGAGAGAGACGGGAACGTGAAAGTGATGGTCACCCAGACAGACACGGTCGGGGTCGTTTCGAGACAGCGTCCGATTGACCATCTGGTCCCCTTTATCCAGGAAATCAAAAACACAATTGACGGCACTCCCGTTGCGCACATTTCCAGCGAAGCCGTCAATCAGCTCCCCGGCTCCGGAAATGTGCGGGAAAAGGCCCTTGGAATCCGCCTGGGAGCAAAACTGGAAAATGGCCATATCGTCATCAAGGACATCGATTCAGCGAGTATCGCCGCCGATGCCGGACTCGTTGCCGGAGACCGTATTGTCGAGGTGAATGGACGCCCGTCAAAGGATTTTGACGTGAACGCCCTTCAATCGTATCTTGCAAACAAGTCCGCCCAGAAATCCGCAATCTTTCTCGTGTATGCGAGAGACGGAAAGGAACATCTGGTTACCCTGAAAGAGTGAGGCAGCCCTCCTTTCGGGAAGACCCGGATAATCGGGCTCCCGGGCTTGATTTTCGCATGTTCCGGAGGCAGAGGAATGACTAATGGCACCATACCGGGGAGGCTGCGGTGAATCCCGTCCGCAGCTTCCCTCCTTCCGCCCGGCCCGATGCGGTGGTTCTTCTCCTGGGGAGCATGCCGGGAGAGGCGTCCCTGAAGGCCGGGCAGTATTACGCCCATCCGCGGAACGCCTTCTGGCCCATCATGGAGGCCGTCCTGGACATCCGGCGGGACCTGCCCTACGTCGAGCGTCTTGCCGCCCTGGCGGAGAGGCGCATCGCCCTGTGGGACGTGCTGGCGTCCTGCGTGCGGCCCGGGAGCCTGGATTCGTCCATCCTCGGGTCCACGGCGGTGCCCAACGACTTTCCCGGTTTTTTCCGGAGGTATGCCCTTATCCGGACGGTGTTCTTCAACGGCGCGAAGGCCGAACAGGCGTGGAAGCGCTCGGTGGCGCCGTCCCTGCCTGACGTGGGCCTCCGGCTCGTCCGCCTGCCCTCCACCAGCCCGGCCCATGCCGGCCTGAGCCTGCAGCAGAAAATTGACGCCTGGCGTGCGGTGGCCGAGGCGGCGGAGGTGTTGTCCTGAGGGCAGGTTGTCATCCTGAGCGAATGCGAAGGATCTCGGGCCTGAGTCTCTCCTGAATCAAAAGCGAGATCCTTCGGCCAAAAGGCTGGCCTCAGGATGACAAAAAAGGGTTGTCATCCCGAGCGAATGCGGAGGGATCTCGGGCTTGAGTCTCTCCTGAATCAAAAGCGAGATCCTTCGGGCGTGATGCTGCCCTCAGGATGACAAAAAAGGGTTGTCATCCTGAGCGAATGCGGAGGGATCTCGGGCTTGAGTCTCTCCTGAATCAAAAGCGAGATCCTTCGGCCGAGATACCGGCCTCAGGATGACAAAAAAGGGCTGTCATTCCGGGCGAATGCGATCGATTTGCTCGTTCGGGACGACAGGACCAGGTTGTCATCCTGAGCGAACGCGAAGGATCTCGCAGTTGGTTTTCAGGAGGCCCGAGATCTTCCCCGCAGGGGAAGGATCTCGGCCCGGAAGGAATTTAGATTGCCTGCCTGCAGCTTAAACCATCGCTCCCGGTTTATCCGCGGTCCCTTCCCGTGAAGAGCCATCCGCCGGCCAGGGCGGTGAAGGGGGCCACGGTGACCAGGCCGAAGCTTCCGACGAGGGTGTGGAGTATTTCCGCCGAGACGTACTGCATGTTCAGGATGTTGGCCAGGGGGACGCCCTGGGCGACGAAGACCAGCAGCAGGCTGGAATAGCTGCCCGTGTAGGCCAGCAGCAGCGTGGTGGTCATGGTTCCCACCACCGATCTGCCCACGGCGAAGCCGGACAGGACAAGCTGCCTCCGGGAGAGGTCCGGCCGCTTCTCCGCGATCTCGGCCATGGCGCTGGATACGTCCATGGCGAGGTCCATCACCGCCCCGGAGGACGCCAGGAATATCCCCCCCAGGAAGATGCGGGTCAGGTCGAGGTGGGCGAAGCCGCTGTAGAGCAGGGTCTCCGAGAAGGGCTTCACAGCGCCGTGGATGCGGAATTCGCTGCCGAAATAGAGGGAGAGGCCGCAGGTCAGCAGGATCCCGAGAGCGGATCCCAGGAAGGCTGCCGTGCCCTTGCGGCCGACCCCGCCTACGAGAAAGACGATGGCGGCGGTGAGGGCAAGGGCGGTAAAAAGGGAGATGAGCACCGGGTCAAGTCCGGCGAGGTACCCGGGAAGCAGCACCTTCCAGATCATGGCGCCGGTGAAGAAGAAGGAGAGCAGGGCCCGGGCGCCCGTCCACCCGCCGAAGAGAAGGAGGAGGGCGCAGAAGAGGGCCAGCAGCCGGAGCTGGGTGTCCAGCCGGTAATGGTCCAGGACGCTGGCCTTGGCGATCCGCCCGGCGTCAGCGTCCACCACGGCAAAGGCAATGTCGCCGGGAACGAAGACCTTGTCCAGCTCCAGCCGACCCGCCAGATGGTTCACAGCGTCGGTTTCCGTTCCCCTGAAGCTCCCTTCCAGGATCCGGATGCGGAGCCCCTGGTCACCGGTCCGCACGATGCCGAACTGCCGCATGTTCGAGTTGTCCGTCGACAGGATGCGGACCTTCACCCGCTCCGCCGAATCGGGAGCCTGTTTCCAGGAGGGAAGAAGGAAGAGGGCCAGGGTGAGCAGCAGAAAGAGCAGGGTCAGCAGGTGGTCCCGCCGTTTCGATTCCATGAAATAACCTCCCCAATTGAAAAAGACCGGAGGGAGTCGCCTCCGCCCGGCCTTGTGGTGTGAGTTTCCGGTGTGTCTACCGCACGCCGAGGATGGACATGGTCTTCCAGGCGACGTCCGTGTTGTCGTAGTATCCGGCGAAGAGTTCGGAGCCGAGGCCCGCTGCGAAGAGAGGAACGGGGATGCCGGTGTGGGCGTAGGAGGTCCAGCCGATGCCGGCCTTCCGGTTGAGGATGTGGGTGATCTTCACCGAGAGGGGCTCGTAGCCGCCGTAGAGCAGGAAGGTGGCTTCGTCCTTGGCCCGTTCCTTCTTCTCGAGCATGCTGTTTTCAAAGGCCGCGCGAAGCTCACCGAGTTCAAGTTCGGAGAGGGTCATGGAGAGGGCGATCCGGGCTTCGTCATCGCCGGCCCTGGCCTTTTCCTCGAGGGCGGCGCGTTCTTCGGGGGTGGCGGTGCGGAGCCCGAAGGATCCGGTGATGAGGGGCATCATCTTCTCGAAGGTCTTTTCGCTTTCCTTCCGGAAGGCGGCGATCTTCCTGTCGAAGGCCTCGTAGGACTCCTTCTGATGGGCGATCTTCTCGAAGAATGTCTCGTACTCAGTGCCGGCGAAGCCGATGCTCATGCCGCCGGTCTCATGGTCTCCCACGACGATGATCAGCGTCTCGTCAGGGTGCTTCTCAGCGAAGGCCAGGGCTTCCTTCACGGCCGCGTCGAAGGCGAAGGTGTCGCCGATGGCTGCAGCCGCGTCGTTCGCGTGGCAGGCCCAGTCAATCTTGCCGCCCTCGACCATAAGGAAGAACCCTTCAGGGTTGTGGAGCATCTCGATGCCCTTGCGGGTGAACTCGGCGAGGGAGAGTTCCTTATCCGTCCGGTCCATGTCGTAGGGCATGGCGTTGCTGCCGTCGAGGACCGGGTTCACCGCTATGACCTTCGTGCCGGGCTGCGCCGAGAGGATGTCTTCCCTGGTGCGGAGGACCTGGTAGCCCTTCTCTTTCGCGATTTCGTAGAGGTCTCTGCAGTCCTTGTCCTTGCCGGTGCTCTGATGCAGGCCGCCGCCGGCGAAGAAATCAAAGCCGCTGTCGATGAGCTGTTCCCCGATGCCGTAGTAGTCGTTCCGGGACGGGACGGAGGCGTAAAAGGCTGCCGGGGTGGCGTGGTTGAGTGACACGGAGGTGAGAACACCGACTTTCATTCCCTTGGCGCGGACCATCTGGGCGACGGTGGTGAACTTCTGTTTCTTGGCGGGGTCCATGCCGATGACGCCGTTGTCAGTCTTGTAGCCCGCGGCGAGGGACGTGGCCGCGGGTGCCGAGTCGGTGATGAAGGAGTTGGTGGAGTAGGTGGTGATCATCCCCTGCACCGGGAGGCCGCTCAGGGCCAGCTTCTTGATCGCGGGCTCGCCGCCCGTCCTGTTGACGGAACCGTTGTAAACCTCCGCCGCGTTGACCTGCTGGAGCCCAAGGCCGTCGCCGATGAACATGAAAACGTACTTTGCCTTCCGGCCGCTCCAGTCGTTGCCCGTCCCGGCCGCCCAGGCCGCCGCTGCCAGCGTCAGCAGGACAAAGAGCGCCAGTCCTGTTCTGTTCCGAAATGATCGTTTCATAGTTTTTCCCTCCTTGAAGTATTTGACGCCATTATCCGGAGAGAGCGTTACGGATGAAGCGCGGAAGTGTATCGGGGGTGTAAAAAGTTGGGGGATGGAAAGAGGGGGACGAACCGGGCGGAGAGTTGTCCCGCAGCGGGGGAAGGGTCTCGGTTGCATTTGAAAACTCCCTGAGCAAGATTGTCATCCTGAGCGAATGCGAAGGATCTCGGGCTAAGGCCTTCAGAATCAAAAGCAGGTCCCTCCCCCCCTGCGGGGATGCTTCGCTATCACTTCGCTCGTTCGGGACGACAGGGTGTAGCTTGTCATCCTGAGCGAATGCGAAGGATCTCGGGCTAAGGCCTTCAGAATCAAAAGCAGGTCCCTCCCCCCCTGCGGGGATGCTTCGCTATCACTTCGCTCGTTCGGGACGACAGGGTGTAGCTTGTCATCCTGAGCGAATGCGAAGGATCTCGCTTCTGAGGAAATCCAGAACCTACCCCGAGATCCTTCCCCTTCGGGGACGCGATCGGCCAAGGGGCTGGCCTCAGGATGACAAAAAAGAGTCTTCATCCCGAACCCCGGCTTTCATCCCGAGCGAATGCGATCATTTCGCTCGTTCGGGACGACAGGGTGTAGCTTGTCATCCTGAGCGAATGCGAAGGATCTCGGGCTTGAGTCTATCCAGAATCAAAAACGAGATCCTTCCCCTTCGGGGACGCGATCGGCCAAGAGACCGGCCTCAGGATGACAAAAAAGAGTCTTCATCCCGAACCCCGGCTCTCATCCTGAGCGAATGCGAAGGATCTCGCTTCTGAGGAAATCCAGAACCTACCCCGAGATCCTCCCCCTTCGGGGGCGCGATCGGCCAAGGAGCTGGCCTCAGGATGACAGGAGCCGTAAATCCCGTCTCATGAGGACAGATGTTGTAAAGCTGATCTTACCCGCCCCTGCTCCACAGTATTTTTCCGGCACTTTGTGCCCTCTCGAGGTTGACAGGCCGGGAAGGGCACCATATTATCAACTGGGCTGAAACGCCCGATTGTTTTCACTCCTTCGAAGATGCAGATTACGATGCTGTTTACATCCCAGTGCTGAACAGGCCATGAAGGGAGCTGCGAACAGAATGTCCTCTTCCGGTCCTCCTGCCCGCCTTCTCCGGTATTTCCTTCCATTGTTTCTCTGTCTTTGTGTCCTTGCGTGTGCAGGCACTCCGGCCCTGGCCGCGGTCTGGCATGTGAGGCCGTCCGGTGCCGGAAACGGGTCGGACTGGGAAAACGCTACCCCGGATCTCGCGGCGGTTCTGAAGAACGCCCAGCCGGGAGACGAGATCCGGGCGGCGGAGGGAGTCTATGTCCCCTCGTTCGACAGGGACGGGAACCCGGTGAACGGCGCGGCCCGGACCTTCGCACTGAAGAGCGGCGTGAAGCTCCTGGGCGGTTTTCCGGCTGAAGGAAGCCCGTCGCTGCAGGACAGGGACCCCAGGGCATTCCCCACGGTCCTCACCGGGGACCTTTTCGGAGACGACCAGGTCGATGCCGAAGGAAAAGCGGTCCTTATCGGTCAGAACGCCTATCACGTGGTGTATGCCGCCGGGGTGGACGAAACGGCGGTGCTCGACGGCTTTGTCATTTCGGGAGGCAGGGCGGACGGCCAGGGTGAAGACGCCATGGGGGGCGGAATGTACTGCATAAATGCCTCTCCGGTCATTGAAAACTGTGTGTTTCGGGGGAATGCCGCAAAGGCCGGCGGCGGGGGAATGTACAATTCCGCTTCCAGTCCGTACGTCAGGAAATGTTCCTTTCTGGAAAATACATCTTCCGGCAGCGGAGGGGGCATGTTAAACTCCGCCTCCGATCCTGTTGTGGAGGACTGTCTTTTCCGGAATAACTTCATCTCCGCTCCGTCAGGGTCGGCATACGGCGGAGGGATGGCGAATCGTTCGGCCTCCGCACCGTCGGTGAAAAACTGTGCCTATATCGGAAACAGCGTGTACTCCGCCTCCGGTTCCGGCTACGGCGGCGGGATGTACACAGCGGCGTCCAGTACCGTTGAGGCAGTCAACTGCACCTTCAGCGGGAACGAAGCATCGGCGGCCGGAGTAGGAAAAGGCTACGGCGGGGCTTTCTACGTGACGGGGTCAGGTTCCTCTCTTGTGCTGCTGAACTCGACACTTTCGGAAAATAACGCCAAGAATTCCGGAAGCAGTTTGTATATCGACGGCGGTTCCGTAACGGCGGCAAACAGCATTTTCTTCGGCAGCGATTTAGTGCAGGTGAGGAAACAGGCAGACGGTTCCCTCGCGCTCCTTTCCTGTCTTTACCGGGCCGGAAGCGTAACAGGGACGGGGATTGTCTCGGAGAATATACTTTTCGGCGATCCGCTCCTTGGAGAGCCGGCGGACAACGGCGGCTTCAACCCCACCATGGCTCCCGGGGAAGGGAGCCCCGCCCTTGATGCCGGTGTGGGTCCCGGAGAGGTCAGCTTCAACGGCGGAGTCCTCGTCATTCCGGACAGGGACCAGCGCGGGAAGGAGAGGCCGGGCGGCGGGGCTGTGGATATCGGGGCCTGCGAGATCCAGTGGTATTCCCTCTCGTCTTCCGCCTCGGGAAACGGCGAGGGGCACGTGGCGGTTTTCCCCGAAGCAGCGTCCTATGTCGAGGGAACGGAGGTCACTCTCTCAGCCCATCCGGCGGAAAGCTCCCTTTTCACGGGGTGGGATGGGGATCTGGCGGGGACCGTAAGTCCGGCGACGCTGGCCATGGACGGCGACAGGACGGTGAGTGCCGCCTTCGCCCTTAAAACCTTTACCGTAACCACATCGGCAGGCCCGGGAGGAAGTGTCTCTCCATCGGCGACGGTTCAATGGGGAGGCTCCGTCACGGTCACCGTCACCCCGGACAGCGGCTACGCCGTCGCCGGGCTGCTGGTGGACGGAGTGCCTGTGGACGCCGCTTCATCCTATACCTTTAACGATGTAACGTCGGACCGGACCCTTGCCGCCTCCTTCGCGGCGCTGAATCCCGGCGGCCCCGGTGACCCCGGAGACCCCGGTGACCCTGGTGACCCCGGTGACCCCGGAGACCCCGGAGACCCTGATGACCCGGGGGAACCGAATGAACCGGACGAACCGGACGAGCCGGATGTACCCGAAGAACCCAATCCCGCCGGGCGAATCGTCATCCGCCAGGAAAGCGTCGCTCTGGATGCCCTCCTTTCGGGAACCATCACGGTTCCGCTGCCCGGGGGAACTGCCCCCGGCGATTTTTTCAGGGTGACGTCGGCGGACATTTCGGACATCACCCTGCGCTCGTGTTCTCCGGAAGAGCTGGGGGAGGGCCGGCCCGGGGGGATGCTCTGCGCCGTTTCCTTCGAGATAGGGGCTTCGGTGCCGCCGGGGAAGACGGGGATTCTGGCCGTGGACCTGGAGATGGCGGTCCCGGAGGAAAGCCTCTCCGAAGAATGCCGGCTGGCCATCGCCGGGGGAGAGGAGACCCTGAGCCTCGCGGAGGCGTTTCTGGAGCATGTCTCCATGGTGAAGATCCTCCCCGAAGGAGGGTACGATTTCGGAATCCTCGCGAAGAAAAACGGCTTCGGCGCCGATCCCCTGGACTTTTTCACGGTGGTCCGGGATGAAGGAATTTTCAGGGTGGGTGTGCGGCTTCTCCTGGCCGACGGGGCAGCGGAGGACGTGCCGTCCGTGCAGGCCGTGTCGCGGGAAAGTGACAGCCGCTTCCTCGTCTTCGACGGGGAACGGGACGGGAGATTCAGGGATCCTGTGGCGGCGGCCGAAAGGGAGGACGGCGGAGTGTATCCGGCAGGCAGGGGAGGGTGCTCTGCCGTGAACCACGGCGGTTATGCCCTGTTCATCCTTCTGCCCCTGCTGCTTCTCGCCTGGAGATAGATCCGGTTGTGCTCCTGTCCTGTACAATCGGGGGAGGGGAGAACACCCGCCGATTCTGGAGAAAGAGGGCTGAGACCGTCATGACGGAAAGAACCGAACTGGAGAAAATGCTGGCCGGAGAGCTCTACGACGCTTCCGACAGGGAGCTTGCCGGTATGAGGGAGAGGGCCCGGGACCTGTGCCGTCTCCTGAACGCCTCGCCTGAGGCCGACGGGAACGGGAGGCGGTCCCTGTTCATGAGCCTCTTCGGTACCGGGGGGGAGACGGTGAACGTCCAGCCCCCCTTCTTCTGCGATTACGGCGTCCACGTCTTTCTCGGGCAGAAGGTGTTCTTCAACTTCAACTGCGTCATCCTCGACGTGTGCAGGGTGACCATCGGGGACTATTCCATGTTCGGCCCGGCGGTGCAGATCTACACGGCGGCCCACCCCATGGAAGCGGAGGCCAGGCGGGGCAGGGAGTTCGGCAGGCCCGTCACGGTGGGCTCCGATGTCTGGGTGGGCGGAGGGGCCATTCTCTGTCCCGGGGTGACCGTGGGCTCCCGGTCCGTGATCGGTGCGGGAAGCGTGGTCACCAGGGACATCCCGGAGGGAGTCTTCGCCGCGGGCAATCCCTGCCGGGTCATCCGCCAGGTTTCCCCGTGACGGGAGAGGGTCAGTTTTTGCCCGCTTCCCCCGTGTCCGGTGCGAGGGGCTCCCTTCCCAGGGGGCGCAGGGCGAGAAGGCTCGCCGCCATGGCGACGGCCACCACGGTGAACCCGGCGAAGTAGCCTGCGGCGGTGAACGTGCCGGGCGCTTCCCCCGGAAAATGGTCGATGATGATGCCCGTTCCCCACTGGAAGGCCACCGCCGACAGCACGGCGGTCATGTTCATGGCGCCGAAGACGGCACCCCGCTCTCCCGGGGGGGAAACAGCGGTGATGGCCGCCAGGGAGAACACTCCCCGCATCCCCGAGGTCATACCAACGGTGAAGGCCGCCAGGCCGCCCACCCACACCGCCCCTCCCCACCCCGCCGCCGCGAGCAGCAGAAACCAGCTCAGCGCGTTGGCCGCGCTGACCTTCCGTATGATTCCCGGCAGTCCGGCGGGGGAGACAACCACGCCGCTGGTGAAGACGGGGCCCAGCATCATCCCCACGCTGACCAGGGAACTCCAGAACCGGGCAGACCCCGGTGAGGCATTGAAGGCAGCGGCAAACCACGACACGCCCCACAGTCCCTGGAAGGTGAGCAGGGAGGCCGAGGAGATCGCCCAGAGGGTCTGGAGAGCCCGGACCCTGCGGTTTTTCATGATGAACAGAATGGCCTGCCCTATGCCGGGGAAGATGGAGAACAGGCTCCTGGCTTCCTTCCCCGCGGCGGAAAGGCGGATGGGGTCGGCAGGGGCCCTGCGGGCAAGAACCAGCGCCATGGCGAGGGGGATGGCCGAGAGCAGGGCGAAGGTGCCCGTCATGCCGAAGGTGTCCACGGCGAAGCCCAGAGGAGCCACGGACACGATGGCCCCGAGGCTGGACAGCCCCATGTTGATGGCCGCGTAAAAGCAGTACCGCTCCGGGGGGAAGGCGAAGGCCTGGAAGACGAGTACGGCGGAATACATGGGGGCCACGCCGAATCCGGAGAGAAGCCGCCATGCCCCCAGGGTGAAGGGGGTCCTCACGAAGGTGAGCAGCAGGCATGAACCCGCCGTGAGGAGCAGTCCGGAGATAACCACCCTCACCGGGCCGTACCGGTCGTGAAGAATGCCCGAGACGGGCTGCAGAAAAGCGTAGGCGTAAAAGTGGACGCTCGAGATGAAGCCGATCATCGCCGCGCTCATGCCGAGCCGCTCCCCTTCAAGGGGCAGCACCACGGAGGCGGAGATGCGGAAGAAAACGGTCAGGAAGAAGGAGCCCACCAGGAGAAGAAAGAGGGGGAAAGATGAATCGGAAACCAGGCCGCGGACGGTGCTTTTGGATAATGACACGGGGGACTCTCCTTTGCTCCAGTCAATTTGGTGAACAGCATACCACAGGTCAGGTCGGTCCAGAAGAGGGCGAAAAGTCCCTGAATCCGAAGGTCCCGGCGGCGCTCCCCGCTGCCTGCGGGGATTCAGGAAAGACCGGAAAAATGACCGTCCCCTCCGGAAGGGGGGAATGGTAATATTGATTCAGACCGCACCGAGGAGGAGAAAAATGAACGCCCCAGCCTGGAAAACCTCTGCCTGCCCCTACGACTGCCCCGACGGATGCGCCATGCGCGGCCGCTTCGACGGGAATGCCGTGACCCTGGAACCGAACCCCGCCCTTCCTT
Source organism: Aminivibrio pyruvatiphilus (assembly GCF_004366815.1). Taxonomy (NCBI): domain Bacteria; kingdom Thermotogati; phylum Synergistota; class Synergistia; order Synergistales; family Aminobacteriaceae; genus Aminivibrio; species Aminivibrio pyruvatiphilus. Next base: position 27,816 of record NZ_SORI01000020.1, read on the forward strand.
ATTCCACCTTCCTCTGCGAAAAGGGAATGCGGTGGGCGTCCCGGGCAACGAGCCCGGCCAGGCTGTCCTCTCCCCTTACCCGGAAGGGAGGGGAGCTCGTTCCCGTCCCGTGGGAGGAGGCCCTGGACCTCTGGGCGCAAAAGATCCGGGACGGGGTGGAACGGCACGGCCCCCTGTCGGTGATGTACCTCTCCAGCGCCGGCTCCCTCTATTTCTCCAAAAAGCTGCTGCCCCACGTTTTCGCCGCCCTCGGAGGGTACACCACGAAAAAGGGGAACCTCTGCTCGTCGGCGGGAAGCCTCGGTTTGAAGGAAACCTTCGGCGAAGTGCCCGTCGTCCGCTCCGAGGAAGTGGCGGACCATTCACGGGGAGTGCTGTTCTGGGGACGGAACGCCCTGGAGACCCACGCCCACGTGGCTTCGGTACTGAAAGCGGTGCGGGGAAGGGGCGGGGAAACGGCGGCCCTCGAAATCCGGAGCACCCCCACCACCCGTTCCGCCGACCGGTGGTGGAGGCTCGACCCCGGGGGCGACTGGGCCCTGGCGGCATGGATCTGCCGGAGGCTCCTGGACGGGGGGAAAGCTGTGCCCGGCTGGCAGGACCGCACGGCCAACCCGGCGGAGTTCGCGGCGGCGGTGAATTTCCTGGACTGCGGCGCCCTTCTCTCTGCGGCGGGGATGACAGCGGACGGTGCGGAAGAGGTCTACTCCTGGCTTCTCCGCTTTTCTCCCGTCACCCAGTACCCTGCCTTCGGAGCCCAGCGGTACCTCCACGGCGACGCCCAGTTCCGGTGGATCGGCGCCCTTGCGGTGCTCCTGGGGGGATTCGCGGACAAGGGAGCGGGGCTTGCCTTCAGCAAGGAGGAGATGGCCCTCTTCCCGGAGCGGCTGAAGCCGGTTTCCCCGCAGACCAGGGCCCTCTCTGTCTCGGGGTGGCCCCTGGAGCTTGACGGTCTCGAGCCCCCCGTGGAGGTGCTCGTGGTGTCCGCAGCCGACCCGCTGCGGCAGAACCCCGCCACGGATCTTGTCCGCAGGGCCTACGAAAAAATCCCCTTCACGGTCTGCGCCGATTTTGTCCTCTCCGACACGGCAAAGGCCTCGGACCTGGTGCTGCCCATTACCACCTTCCTCGAGGAAGAGGGAGACTGGAAGGGCTCCTACTGGCACAGCTACCTCGTCCGCAGCGAACGGGTCCTTCCTCCCCGCCCCGGAACACTGGACGAGACGGAAATCTATACCCGCCTCGCGGGCAGGCTCGGCCTTTCCTGCGACCTGGTTGCCATGAAGAAGGAAATGGACAGGGAACTCCTGGCGTCGCCCCTGCTCGAGTCCGTCGGCGGCGGGGTCTACCGCTGGAACGAGCCGCCCTGCCGGCTGGACGGGGGACGGAAGGCCCTGCTGCCCACGGAGGTTCCCGGAATGTCCCGGGGGCCGGAAGGGTATCTCCGGCTGGTGACGGTCCACAGGAAGGAATACATCAACGGCCAGAGCTGGGACGCTCCCTGCGCGGGCGGCCTTCCCAGCCTCTCGCTGAACCCGGCCGAAGCCCGTAAGCGCGGAGTGAAGGACGGCGACGAAGTCCCGGTCCGGAACGCCCGGGGAGGCAGCCTGGCCGTCCGGGTGGCGGAAGACCCTTCCCTGGGCGAGGGATACTGTATCCTTCCCCAGGGAACGAAGGGCGTGAATCTGCTCACCGATCCCCTGATCAGCCCGGGGTGGGGTGCGCCCTTCGCCGAGAGCTGGATCGAGATCGGGCAGGGGAAGGAGGAGCGCGCGGAAAACGATCGACCCCGGAAATGAAGAACAGAAAAGGAGCTGATCCCATGGGAAAACGAGCGATACTCCTTTCCGTCCTTGTCTGTGTCCTGGTGTTTTCGGCAGCGGCATGGGGAGCGGGGCCGGAGGATTTTTTCAACGCCGGAATGAAGGCCGCCGGGGCGGGCGACTGGGAACGGGCCGCCGTTGCCCTGCGCCGGGCGGTTTCACTGAAGGAGGATTACCCGGAGGCCCATTTCAACCTCGGGGTTGCCCTGTCCGGCCTGAAGCGGTTCGGGGAGGCGGCTGTATCCTACAGAAGGGCCACGGAGCTCAGGCCGTCGTATGCCCCCGCATGGAACGGCCTCGGCGCGGCCTGCAGGGAGCTGGAGCAGTTCGAGGAAGCCGAGGCGGCCTTCCGGAAAGCCGCTGAAACAGACGGGAAATACTGGGTACCCCACTACAACCTCGGAGACCTGTATGCCGCCCTAGGAAAGAACGACCGGGCAATCGAATCCCTCAAGCACGCCGTGAACCTGTCACCCCGTTCCGTGGAACCCCGGCTGAAGCTCGGTGCGGTCTACGCCTCGCTGAAGCAGTACGGGAACGCCCTTCCCCAGTTCGAGCAGGCCCGGGAGATACGGCAGGACATTCCGGAAATCCATTATTCCGAAGGCATCTGCCATGCCGGGCTGCAGAACCAGGAAAAGGCCGCCGGGGCCTTCCGGCGGGCCGTGAAGCTCCGCCCCGTCTACCCTCTGGCGTGGTACAACCTGGGGGTGTCCCTCTTCAGCCTCAATCGGCAGGAAGAGGCGGCAGAAGCCTTTGAAAAGGCGGTGGAGCAGGCTCCCGAATATCCCTATGCCCACAATAACCTGGCCAGGGTCTACCTTGGGCTGAACAGGGTTCGGGAGGCCAAAAAGGCCGCCCTGGAGGCCGTCCGGCTGGCGCCGGAATTCGCCATGGCCCATTCGAACCTGGGTTTTTGCCTTATCGGCGAGAAGAAGTACCCCGAGGCCGAAAAATCCTTCTCCGAAGCCCTCCGGCTGGCCCCCGGCTACGCCGACGCCCATTACGGGAGGGGAGTTGCCTTTGCGGGAATGGGAAAGAAGGACGGCCTGAAAAAAGAAGCGGAAATCCTGAGAACAATCGACCCCGAAAAGGCGGACCGGCTGGAGGCCATCGCCTCGGGGATGAAGTAGCCCGAAAAGGAGGCCGTAATGAGAAAGAAACACTTCGCGACCCTGCTGTGCGCCGCGGCGCTTCTGCTTTTTCCTGCCTGGGCCGGGGCGCTCCCTGAACAGCCCTCTCCGGACCCCGTCCAGGCGGCGAACGACTTCATCACGGGACTCACCGGAGGTTCTCCGGCGGCCCTGGGGTATGCCTCCGACGCCTCGGACCTCGTCTTCATAGGAAAGCTGGTCCTCGAGGGCAGGCACGGGGAGGCCATGAACAAGGTGGGGGAGTTTACCGCCGGAAAGATGATCGGTGCGTCCGCCCCGGCGGTGGGCCAGATCGTCGCTCTCGGGAAGATGGCGGGCGACGCGGCGGCGAACTGGGTGGGGCAAAAGAATTTCGAACGGATCTACGACAGGATGCTGGAAGTGGCCGGGCCCGTGGACAAATGGCCGAAGGACCGCGCCCGGGCGAAAAGGGATGAATTCTTTCAGGCCGTTCTGGCTGCGGAATACCGGTATCTCGAGACCTATCTCATAAAGAACGGTTTTGCGAAAAACGTGGCCGAGGCGGAGGACGTGGCGGTGGACATGATCCTCGCCAAGGGAAGGTTCGAGAGCCTTTGCGACGCCTACGGCCTGGAGGGAAAGAACAGGACTCTGGCGGTCCTCGAGCGGGAAATCCGCATCGAGGCCGAGGTGGCCGCGGAGATAGCCCGGGATAAAGAACTCGCCAGGGTGGCCCGCCTCGAGGAGGAGCGGAAGGCGAAGGAAAAGGAGCAGGCGGAAAAAAAGGAAGAGAAGCCTGCGGAAGAAAAGACGGCTGCCGCACTTCCCGCACCCTCCATGCCGGAGGACTACCCCCAGCAGATGGATCCCGCGAGCCAGAAGCCTTCAGCGCCTCCGGAGGCTCCCGCACCGGCGGCGCCCAAACCTGCGCCTGCTCCCCTGAAACCCGCGCCTTCCGCTCCGGAGGTTCCCCTCCGGTGGACGGTGACTCCCCGGCTGATGGACAAAGGGAGCACTTCCTTTGCCATTGCCGTGACGAACGTCTCCGGAAAGCCCATCCCCGGCTTTTCGGTGTCCCTCGCCCCGCTGAACCAGTCCCTGGACGGCGGCGTGGGGTGGGGAAGCCCTCCCTCGCCGGGAACCCTCGCCCCGGGAGCCTCGGTGACCGTTACCGCCTTCGCCATGGGCGACGCGGAAGGCGTGGCGGTGTCCTTTTCCGGGAACGGGAAGAATCTCGCCTCGGTCACGGCACAGTCGGTCCACAGCGTGGAGAAGCGGGGGGAGAGGCATTTTTCCGGGAACTTCATGGGAGGAACGGGGAGGGGCACCATTTCCGTGACCCTGTCCGGCGGGTCGGCCACGGTGGTGATCAACGGCGTGTACACCGACAGCAGCCAGAATGTCCGCATCAATGCGGCCGGAACCGGCGTCTTCACCCGGACGGCCGGGGGAATCAGCCCGGCTTCGGGAAGTCTCTCGGTGAACTGGAGCGGCACCGCCGTGGGGAAAATGACGGTGAAGGGCACGCCCCGGGACGTGAACGAAAGGGTGTCGGGGACCCTGACGGGGAACCTCATGACGGGAACGGCGGGAGGGTCGTTCCGGGGCAGGTGGACGGGAGGAAGCCGGTTCGTCCAGCTTTCCGGCACCTGGAATGCCGGAGAAAACAGGTAGCGAACCTGTTTCATAGCCCGTAAAAGGGCACACGACCTGAAAAGCAGGGGAGGGGGAAGAAATGCGCATGAGGTTTCTGGTGTACCTTGCCGCCGGGTATGTCTGCCTGGTCCTGGCGGCCTATATCTTCGCCGGGTCGCTCATCTTCTTTCCCCGGAGGGAGCTGGACGGCAATCCTTCGGAACGGGGGCTCCCCTTCGAGGACGTCTCCTTCCGGGCGGGGGACGGCACGTCCCTCCACGGGTGGTTCCTTCCGGGTAAGGGCCGGGGCACTGTGCTCTTCTGCCACGGGAACGCGGGGAACATTTCCCACCGGATGGATTCCCTGGAGATATTCCACCGCCTGGGGCTGTCGGTCTTTATCTTCGACTACCGGGGGTACGGGAAGAGCGAGGGGAAGCCCACCGAGGAGGGTGTCTACAGCGATGCGGAGGGAGCCTGGCGGTATCTCGCCGAAGACCGGAAGATTCCTCCCGGTGAGATCGTGATTTTCGGCCGCTCCCTCGGGGGAGCCGTGGCGGCGCAGGCAGCGGAGCGGTTCCGGCCGGCGGGGCTTATTCTCGAGTCCACCTTCACCTCCCTCGCCGACGCGGGGAGGCACCACTACTTTTTCCTTCCGGTGGGGCTGATCGTGGGGGACGCCTTCAACACCCTCGGACGGATGAAGAACATCTCCTGCCCGGTGCTCGTGGCCGCAAGCCCCGATGACGAGATCATCCCGGGAGAGCACGGCCGGATCCTCTACGGGGCAGCCCGGGAGCCGAAAATGTTTCTGCCCCTGAAGGGGGACCACAACTGGGGCTTCATCTACACCGGCCGGGCGTATTCCGACGGGCTGGAACGTTTTTTCTCTTCGCTCTTCGGTGACGGGAAGGGAAAAAATGAAGTAGAATAGCATGCGACCCGCACCGGATGAAGGAGATGGATTTTCATGGACTTTCTAGATTCCCTGTTGAAGAACCACCTGTTTCTCATGAGCCTCACCGTGGCCCTCGGCATTTTCGTGGGCAAAATCTCCGTCCGGGGCATCAATCTCGGCATCTCCGGCGCCCTGTTCGTGGGCCTCTTTATCGGGGCGTGGGGGTACACCGTTCCCAACGACTATTTCACCTGGAACCTCATGTTCTTCGTGGTGGCCGTGGGGCTCCTCGCAGCCGAGGACACCGCCCGGGTGGTGAAGCGCTACGGCTTCAGGTTCATCCTCCTTTCCGTGGCGGTGACCGGCATGGGCGCCCTGGCGACGCTGATCATGGGCATCCTTTTCGCCGGGGAGGCATCACCCCACATGATCGCCGGAACCTACACGGGAGCCCTGACCAGCTCTCCCGGGCTGGGGGCGGCCCTGGAGGCCACGGGAGGGAACCCGGACGTCACCATAGGCTACTCCGTGGCCTACCCCTTCGGGGTCATGGCTGTGGTGCTCTTTGTCCAGCTCATCCCCGCCATCTTCGGGATCGACGTGGCGAAGGAGAAGGAAAAGCTCGCCGCCGAAAAGAAGACCCTTTCCCCGGCGGAGGAGAACAAACGGCCCGAATCTCCCGCCTTCTCCCTGCTCTCCTTCGTCTTCTGCATCCTCGGGGGAACGATCCTCGGCAGGGTCTCCGTCCCTCTGGGCGGCCTGGGGTCCATCGCCCTGGGCACCACGGGAGGGGCGCTCCTCTTCGCCCTCGGGGCGGGGAGCTTCGAGCGCATCGGCCCCTTCCCCATGAGAATGGACAAGAAGGTCCTCTCCGCCATCCGGAGCATCTCCCTCGGGTTCTTCCTCGCCATCGTGGGGCTGAACGCCGGGGGCGGAGTGGTGAAGGCCTTCCTGGAGCACGGTGTCCTGCTTATGGCTGTTGGCATCGGCGCGGCCCTCGCGGCGGAGATGACGGGATTTTTCCTGGGGTACTACCTCTGGAAGATCAACTGGATCATCCTCGCCGGGGCCATCTGCGGGGCCATGACCAGCACGCCCGGCCTCGGGGCGGCCATCGACGCCACCGGCACCGACGAGGTGAGCGCCGGCTACGGGGGCGCCTACCCGGTGGCCATCGTCTGCATGGTGCTCTTCACCACCATGCTCCATTCCTTCTTTCACTGAGTTTTTTGCGCAAAAAAGCAGCCCCTTCCCCGGACATTCCGGAGGAGGGGCTGCTTTTCTTTTCAGGCCGTTGCCTCAGGACTCCGCGGAAGCTTCGTTGTTGTAGGGGAAGAAGTTGTCCCACAGGCCGTCCAGGGTTTCCAGGGTCTTCCGGATGGAGGGGACGGAATACCGCCCGTCCTTCTGCTCGAGGATTCCCTTCTCCTCCAGTTTGCGGACGGCATCGTCCACCTCGAAGTCCATGGCGACACCGAACTTTTCCTGCATCCACTCCTCGATCCGGTCGTCCAGCTCCTCCAGTGTAAAGGGCTGTCCCGAAGCGTTCCGCTCCGCCAGGAGGAAGTAGTAGGCCAGGATGGTTTCCTTGCACTCTTCTTCCTCGGCCTCGTTCACCAGGAAGTCGAATACCCCGGCGTTGTTGTCCAGGTTGTGGAAGTACAGGGTCTTCATGAGCCGGGCCTGGTGCTTTTCCTTGGTGTTCTTGTACTTCGCGAAGACCTTGAAGGTGATCATGCCCACCACGGAAAAGGCGGCGAGGATGGGGAAGAGCTTGTCCTTGAAATCGCTCCAGTTGATGGTCCGTCCCAGGGCCAGGGCCGCGATGACCGTGCCGATGACCACCAGGGCCGGAATGACCCGGTTCACCACGCTGAAGAGACCGCCGATGAGGGGAAGGAGGATGAGCCCCTTGTCCACCAGGGTCATGCGGATGGTCACGTCCGGGAAGAGGGTCTCCAGGGTGGAGACAGGGACGTTCTTGAACACTTTCAGGAAAATCGTGGGCACTTTGGAGCCCTTTTCCGACGGGGTGCTCTGACGGCCTCCCAGGGCGGCTTCGCCGAGAAGGCGGCGTTTCTTCTCCTGCCCCGTTTCCCCCGCGGTCTCTGTATAGTAGTCGTAAAAGGCCTCCACGTCCTCCTCGCTTTTCAGCTTGATGAGGATGAGAAGTCGCTGGAGCATCTCTTCAGTCTCGGGTTCGGTTTTCTTCTTTTTGAACCTGTTCTGCCACGCCGCGGGATCGGGGGTTTTCTGCACTCTCTTTTTTCCCCTGCGGTAGATGAGGATCTTCTCGTACTTCTCCCTGTTGACCTCGATGTTCAGTCCCCTGGGGGCGGCTTCCGTCATGATTTCGTTCAGTTCGTCCAGGGAAAGCTCCCTGTAGTTCGCCGCTTCGAGGAGCTGCTCGAGGGCCTCCACCATGGAGTCGAACCGGGCGGAGTAATCTTCGTCCGGGCCGCAGAGCTTCAGGGTGTCCGCGTCGGGATTGAAGGGGTGATAAGCGTCCCTGGCCTGCATCAGGGTACCGTGGAACTCGTAGTGGTAAATAGCCTGCACAAGTCCGGCCACCCGGCGGAATTTTTCGCTCATCTCCGCCGAAAGGGTCTTTTCGCTGCACAGGGCCTCCACGATATCAGCGGTGCGCAGAGGTATGAATTTCTCCAAAGCGTTGTTCTCCCCCATCTTCAGCCCTCCGTTTCAACAGGACGCCTTCCCGGATCCGTTCCGTCTCCGGGAAGGGAAAAATAGTCCGCCGGAAGAAAAAGTATTTTTCAAAAATCGCCATTAGAGTATATCACGGGGAGAAAAGGGCCCGGAAAGGAATTCTTCCGGCGCCGTCATTTTCCAATACCGGGCTTCTGGGAGAGGAGAAATCTGGCGTTCCGCTCCGGGTCGCCCACGATGCCCAGGTAGTCGCCGGCCTCCAGGCGGAACGATCCGTCCGGGCCCGTGATCACATGGCCGTCCCGGCCCACGGCCACCACGGACACGCCGAAATCCTGCCTGATGCCGGACTCGGCCAGGGGTTTCCCCGCCAGGGGCGTGCCTTCGTGGAGAAAGACCCACTCCATGCTCATGAGGCAGGCGGCGTCCCGCAGCCTGGCGGAAGCCTCGTATTCCGGCAGTGCGGTGTAGAGGGATCCGTAGAGTGCCCGGCGCATGGCGTTCAGTTCGTTCTGGACCGCCGTGGCCGGGAAGTCCAGGTACAGAAGCACCTGGCGGGCCATCTCCAGCCCCGCTTCCACGTCGGGCCGGATGATTTCCCTGACGGCGTTTTCTTCCAGGAAGGGGAGGTGCTCATCGCTCACCGAGAGGGCAAGGATCGTTCCCTCCCCGGTCCGGCGGCGCAGGGCCCGGATGATGTCCATGGCGTCCAGGGGATCCTGGGCGGTGACCACGCAGAGACGGGCATGCTCGGGGGCTGCCGCCTCGAGAATGACGTCCTGGGCGGGATTGCCGAGGATCAGGGTGAGTCCGGCGGTTTTCCCCTTCAGGAAGCTGTCGTGGACAGGTTCCACGATGACGTGGGGTATACCGAGCCCCGTCAGGATTTCCGCCATCCGGCGGGCGAAGGTTCCGCCCCCGGCAAGGACCACGTGATCCCTGAGGCCGGATTCGGGAAGGTTCACCGAGCGGACGGCGGAGGGTTTCCTGAGTTTCAGGGTGAAGGAATAGATGGGGGCGGTCAGGCCGGAGATCAGCGGCCCGAGGATCATGGAGACGATCACGGTGTTCAGCGACAGGGAGTACATTTCCTGCCCGATGGCCCCCGAGCCGAGAGCCTCCTGGAGCACGATGAAGGCGATTTCCGATATGGGTATCATTCCGAAAAAGGCCGCCAGGGGAATGACCCTGCCGTAGCCGAAAAGACGGGTCACCAGGCCGAGGACTGCTCCTTTCCCCAGGGTCGCGGCAGCAAAAAGCCCGAGGATAATGGCGAACCGTGATGCAAGAAAGAAGGGATCCAGGAGCATGCCGATGGTGACAAAAAAGAGAAGGCCGAAGATGTCCCTCACGGGTATCAGGTCGCTCAGGGCCCTTCTTCCGTAGTCTGACTCGCTCAGAACAAGTCCTGCCATGAAAGCGCCGAAAGCGAAGGAAAGATCGAACATGTATGTCAGATATCCAATGCCGAGCCCTATGGTGGTCACTGTGAGCAGGAAGAGCTCCCGGGATTCCCAGCCTGCCACTGCTTTCAGGACGAGAGGAATATACCGTGCGCCCACGTAGAACATCACGGCAACGAAAATCACGACCTTCACGACCGGCATCAGGATCCCCGCTGCCGAAAAGCCCGTGGAGTTGAGGTTCACGAGAAGCACCATCAGGGGGATGACGAGGATGTCCTGGACAATTGACATTCCAAGCATTACACGGCTCGAAAGGGTTCCCATCTGCCTTTTTGATGCAAGTGTTTTCAGGATGACCGCAGTGCTCGAGGAAATGACTGCCACGGAGAACCAGAGGGAGGGAATGGTCTCCCATCCCATGAAGCGGCCGATCCCCAATCCGATGGCAATGGTGAGGACTATCTGGATCCCGGTTCCCCCCAGGGCCACTGCCCGGATGGGAAGAATGCTCCTGATGGAAAACTCAAGCCCCAGAGAAAACAGCAGGAGGGCCACCCCGATTTCCGCCAGGCTCTCAATTTCTTCCACTCCGCTTACGGTGATGCCCCCGGTGTAGGGGCCGATGATGACTCCAGCGAGAATGTATCCCAATATGAGCGGCTGGTTCAGCTTCCTGGCGGCGAAACCTCCGAGAAGCCCTGCGAGGACAACGATAATAAGGTCAGTAGCGATGCCCATGGAATTATCTCCTTTCCGGAAAACCCCATTATTGTGGCATTTTTTCAGGAAAACCGCAAAGGCGAGTTAGTGTGGACAAACGGAGAAATTGACAAAAAAATCCTTGACACTTAAAACGGTTACTATATAATAAGTCCCGATTAGAAAGCAGCAATCATTTCGGTTATAATATTTTAAAGGAGACCGAAAAAATGTTTTTTTACCGTTTTCTGCGCGTTTTTTCGAAAGGAGGAGGTTTCATGGCTGAAGAAAAGGTTTCGTGTGCAGTTCCCGCGTCCACTGTTGAGGGAACCGCAAAAGAAGAGTCCGCGCCCGCCGCGGAAGCAAAAAAGGAGGCTGTTCGTATGGGGGTAACAGTGGGAATGAAGGCGCCGGATTTCACAGCACCGGCATATTACAAGGGCAAGTTCACCACGGTAAAGCTTTCCGATTTCGCCGGGAAGTGGGTTTCTATTTGCTTTTACCCCGGTGACTTCACATTCGTCTGAGCCACCGAAGTGTCGGCGGTCGCCGACCGTTATGCGGAATTCCAGGCTCTCGGAGTCGAAGTGATCTCGATCAGCGTTGACAGCCAGTTTGTTCACAAGGTATGGAATGATACGGAGCTTTCGAAAATGGTTGAAGGCGGCGTCCCATTCCACATGGCTTCCGACGGCGGCGGCGCCATCGGGACAGTCTACGGCGTATACAGCCCCGCCCAGGGTGTTGACTTCCGCGGCCGTTTCCTCATCGATCCGGACGGAATAATCCAGGGAATGGAAATCCTCACTCCTCCAGTAGGACGCAACGTTGACGAAACGCTCCGGCAACTTCAGGCGTTCCAGCATGTCAGAAAGACCGGCGGCAAGGAAGTGACCCCCTCCGGATGGACTCCCGGCGGCAAGGTCCTCAACCCGGGCCCGGATCTCGTGGCGAACGTCTGGAAATTCTGGAACCCCAAGGATGTTTACGGCAGGAAATAGCCTTCCGAAATAGAGAGGCAGCAAAAAGCCGCTCCGGAAACGGAGCGGCTTTTTGCTGCAGGTGCATCGGAGAAGAGGTTTTGTCCCGGTGGGGATGGCATGTGTACCCGGATCAAGACCGATTTTAAGGGATTACTGGTTTTTTTGCGGCGGTTTTTTGAAGAACTCGATCAGGCGGCGGTTCTGCTCGGGAGTGCCGACAACGCAGATGTAATCTCCCGGAAGAAGCACTAATTCTCCCCCGGGATTCGTGATGAGTTCTCCGCTCCGCTGGATTGCCGCCACGGAAACGCCGAGGGTCTCGCGGATTTTCGACTCCGCCAGTTTTTTGTCCGCGGCAGCATTTCCTTTGTGAACGTAGACCCATTCCAGGGAGATCATGTTTGTGGAAGACTGGAGCCCGTTCATGGCCTTGTACTCCGGGAACTGCTCTAAAAGCGGGCTGTACATGGCGTGTCGCATGGACGCCACCTCCCTGTGGACCGATGTGGCCGGCATTCCGAAGATGGTGAGAGTCTGCCGGGCCATCTCGATGGAGGCTTCGAAATCCGGTTCGACGATATGGCGGACGCCGTGGTCCCTGAGGATGGAGACGTCCTCCGCCTCGGCCGCCCACGCCAGGATCTGCACGTCCCTGTTCCGCCTGCGTATGCTCCGGATAGCCTCCACGGTCCCCATGTTCTCGGAAGTGGTGAGCACAGCAAGTTTTGCCGCCCCTGTTTCCGCCGCCTGCAGAACCACGTCCTGGCTAGGGTCACCGAGGAGCATGGAGAGCCCCTGCTCCTTCCCCTTGAGGAAATCAGAATGGCCCGGCTCAATGATGACATAGGGTATGCCGAACCGGCCCAGCATGACGCCAAGGTGCCTGGCCAGGCTTCTTCCTCCGGCGAGGACCACGTGGTCTTTTAAGGCGCTTTGGGGAAGGTTGATGCTCCGGACATTGGACACGATGCCCTTTTTCTTGATTATTCCGTACATGGGCGCCACCAGTCCCGAAACGATGGGGCCGAAGATCATGGAGAGCACTACCGCGTTCAGGGCGATGGAGTATTCGGTCCTCCCCATGGCTCCGGCGGTCATGGCCGTCTGGAGCACGATGAAGGCGATTTCGGATATGGGGGTCATGGTGAGGAATGCCGCCAGCGGGATGACGTTCCGGTAGCCGAAGATATAGGTCATCGCCGAGAGGATCGCTCCCCGCGAGAGGGTTGTGGCCACCATGAGCAGCAGCGTGGTCAGGAGATGGGACCGCAGGACCCCCGGATCGAGGAGCATGCCGATGGAGACGAAGAAGAGGAGAGAGAACACGTCCCGCAGGGAGGAAATGTCGCTCAGGGTCCTCCTGCCGTAATCCGATTCGCTGAGCACGAGCCCGGCCATGAAGGCCCCGAAGGCGAAAGAGAGGCCGAAGGCGTAGGTCAGGTAGCCGATGCCCAGTCCAAGGGCCGTCACGGTCAGGATGAAGAGTTCCTGGGACTCCCATCCCGCCACGTATTTCAGCACCAGGGGGATAACCCGGGAACCCGCGTACACCATTACCGCCACGAATCCGATCACCTTCAGGACAGGAGCGGCAACGCCCAGGACCGACAGTTCCGTGCCGAAGAATCCGAGCAGAAGGACCATCAGGGGAAGGACGATGATGTCCTGCACGATGGACATGCCGAGCATGACGCGGCTCGACAGGGTGCCGAGCTGTCCTCTTGAGGACATGGTCTTCATAATGACCGACGTGCTCGACGAGACGATGGCAACCGTGTACCACATGGACGGGACGGGCCCCCAGGCTGCGATGGTCCGGGCGAGGGCATAACCGACGAACAGGGTGATGAATACCTGGATCGCCCCTCCTCCGATGGTCACGCCTTTGATGGAGGCGATGCTTTTCATGGAGAATTCCAGGCCGAGAGAGAACAGGAGCAGTGCCGCCCCTATTTCGGCGAGCCCGGCGATCTGGTCCACATCGGAGATGGTGATGCCGCCGGTGTAGGGTCCGATAATGATGCCGGCTATGATGTAGCCGAAGATGAGCGGCTGGTTGAGTTTTTTCGCGGCTATTCCGCCGATCAGTCCGGCAGTGACGACGATGATGAGATCAATTGCAATATTCATAAAGTTCTCCTAGTTAGAAATAAGGAACAACTGCTGTATTGTCACACAAAAAAAGAAAACTTCAAGTGTCATGGAAGAGATACACCGCATCCGAACAGAAAAGCCGCCCGGTTTTCGGGCCGGCTTTTCCATGCGGATAGGGACGGGTTACAGGTTCTTCGGCCTGAGATGGGCGAGGAAGTGCTTCAGCCCCTTCACCGGGGGTTCGTAGGTGATCTCCAGCCCGTACCGGATGGAATCCCGGCGGTTGTATACGTTGATTATGGTCTCAGCCACGTACTCCATGTGGCTGTTGGTGTAGGTCCTGCGGTTGATGGCCAGGCGGTAGAGCTCGAGCTTCGGGAAGGTGCGGGCTCCCGTCTTCTCGTCAACATTCTCGAAGGCCAGGGCCCCGAGGCCGATGCCCCTGACTGCCCCTTCCCGGTAGATCTCGATGGAAAGCACGTCGGCGGGGTAGGATCCCTGAGGGATGTGGGGAAGGAAGGCCCCGGCGTCGATGAAGACGGCATGGCCACCGATGGGCTGGATGCAGGGCACTCCGCCTTCGGTGAGCAGCTCGCCGAGGTAGCGGACCTGGGCGATGCGGTGGGTGAGATGCTGCTCGTTCACCATCTCCCGGAGTCCAACGGCAAGGGCCTCGAGATCCCTGCCGGCGAGGCCGCCGTAGGTGGCGAAGCCCTCGAAGAGGATGACCCGGGGGACGACCTTATAGTACATTTCCTCGGTGCGGCAGGCCACGAGGCCGCCGATGTTCACCAGGGGGTCCTTCTTGCAGGACACGGTGATGGCGTCGGCGGTGTCCATGGTGGCCTTCAGGATCTCCGCCACTGTCATGTCCCGGCAGTCCGGCTCCCGGTTCTTGATGAACCATGCGTTCTCCGCCATGCGGGCCGCGTCGAGGAGCAGGGGAATGCCGTGCTTTTTGGCTACGGCGGACACGTCCCGGAGGTTTTTCAGGCTCACGGGCTGGCCTCCGCCGGAGTTGTTGGTGATGGTGACCATGATGAAGGGCACCCGCCCCCTGTTGTCCGCGAGGGCCTTTTCAAGCTTGGCGATGTCCACGTTGCCCTTGAAGGGGTGGGGGGTCTCCCGGTCGAAGGCTTCGTCGATGACGCAGTCCACGGAGGAGGCCTTCGCGTTGAAGATGTGCCCCCTGGTGGTGTCGAAGGGCATGTTGAAGGGGATCACGTCCCCTTCCTTCACGAGGGAGCCGAAGACCACGTTCTCGGCGGCCCGGCCCTGGTGGACGGGAATGGTATAGTCGAAGCCCAGGACGTCCTTCACCGCCTTCTTCAGGCTGTAGAAGCTGTCCGCTCCGGCGTAGGCCTCGTCGCCCATCATGATGGCGGCCCACTGCTGCTTGCTCATGGCTCCGGTGCCTGAATCGGTGAGAAGATCGATGTACACGTCCGCGGACTTCAGGCCGAACATGTTGAAATGCCCTGCTTCCAGCGCCCGTTCCCGTTCCTGCTGGTCGGGGACGTGGACGGGTTCCACCATCTTGATGCGGAAGGGCTCGGGGGGAACTCTGGTGACCATGGGGCTCACTCCTCCTTCTGGTGTTGGGGAAAAAGGTCAGGTTTCTTCTGCTATTCTATCCCATTTTCCGCCCTTTGCGCCATTTTTTTATCATGACCTGTGAAAAAATTTTCATTCCCGGGGAGGAGACAGCGGGGGGAGGCAGGGGGCCCCCGCCGGAGAAAAAACGTTTTTCCTTTCCGGAACGCTAAAACCCCGAAAAACAGGCCGAAAAACCGATGAAAGACCCTTGTTTTGCTGTATAATCACAGATTATTTCTTTGCCCTGGAGGAACTGCATGCGACTTGTACTGTACAACATCCGCTACGGAACCGGCACGGGATGGGACTACCATTTCCCCTTCCCCTTTTCCGGCTGTCTCCGGAAGACCGAGGGACGATTCCGGCGGATTTCCGATTTTATCTCGAAGCTGAAGCCTGACCTCGTGGGGCTTGTGGAGGCCGACTCGGGCTCCTACCGCCAGAACGGGGAATGCCAGGCCGAACTCATGGCGGCCCGGCTGAACGCCGAGTCCGTCTTTGCCTGCAAGTACCACCACGAGTCTCTCGTCTCCAGGACTCCCCTGCTGAAGTCCCAGGGGAACGCCGTGGTGACCAGGCTGCCCATACTCTCGTCCCGGGAGCACTACCTGAGCCGGGGGGTCAAGCGGACGCTCCTCGAGGTGGAATTCCAGGATTTCACCCTGTTCCTGGCCCATCTCTCCCTGGGATACGGAGCGCGGAAAATCCAGATCGGCGAGGTGGCCGACCGGTGCCGCCAGGCAAAGAAGCCCGTCATCCTCGCCGGGGACGGCAACATCTACGCCGGCGAAAAAGAGCTCCGGCCCCTCTTCCGGAAGGGGCTGTTCCGGAACGCCAATGATGGGAACGTGCCCACCTACCCGAGCCGTCTCCCGGCGCTGGCCCTTGATTTCGTGCTGTACAGCGAAGGCATCGATATGAAAAAATTCCGGGTGCCCCAGGTCAGGTATTCCGACCACCTTCCCCTGGTCTGCGACTTCACCCCGGAGGGGCGGGGCAGGGAGGCACTGGCCTCATGACGGCCGGAGTTTTTCTTTACTCCTTTTATGATCTTTCCTCCATCGCCATCCGTATTTTCATGCTCTGCTACATCCCCCAGCGCCACAGCCCCACCACGGCCATGTCGTGGCTCCTGGCCATCTACTTCTGGCCGTGGATGGGCTTTCTGCTCTATATCGCCTTCGGCTCCACCGCCCTTCCCCGGGAGAGGATAGAGCGGCACGAGGCCCTGCTCCGAAGTCTCACTGCCGACAAGGCCACCTTCCGCAGAATTCTCGACGACGAATCCCACTGGCTGCCGGAAGAGCTTGTCCGGTTCGGGGCCCTGGGGAAAAAGCTGGGGGACATGTGCATCACCACGGGCAACTCGTTCCTCCTCATCGACAGGGAAGAGGATTTCCTGAACAAACTCTGCGCCGACATCGACGGAGCGAAGGAATCGGTGCACCTGCTGTACTATATCTTCGCCCTTGATTCCATGACGGAGCGCCTTTTCGCCTCCCTTGAAGGGGCGGCGGCCAGGGGCGCGGAGTGCAGGCTCCTCGTGGACGCCCTGGGCGCCAAGCCCTTTCTGAAGAAGGACGCGTCCCGCCTCCGGTCCTCCGGCGTGCGGGTGGAGAAGGCCCTTCCCCCCGGACTGTTCCGCAGGACGGCCACCACGGCCCGGTACGACCTGAGGAACCACCGGAAGATCGCCGTAATCGACGGCCGTATCGGCTACACCGGCTCCCACAACGTCACGGAGCCCTCTTACGGCGGCAAGGCGGGAGGACGGCTGTGGAAGGATCTCACTCTCCGCCTCACCGGACCGGTGGTCCTGCAGCTCCAGGGTGTCTTCATGGAGGACTGGTACGTGGAGACAAGGGAACTCCTCCCCACGGAACAGGTCTTCCCCAGGCCTGAGCGGACGGGGCAGGCCATCGTCCAGACGGTGCCCAGCGGCCCGTCCTACCCGTGGCAGAACTACCAGCGCCTCGTGGTGGCAGCCCTCCACGGGGCAAAAAAACGGGTGGTCATCACGACACCCTATCTCATCCCCGACGACGAGCTGCTCCACGCCCTGGAAACCGCCGCCCTCGGCGACGTGAGAATACAGCTCGTCATACCGGAGCGGAGCGACCAGTTCCTCGTGGGAAGCGCAGCCAAAGCCTATTTTGACGTACTTCTGGACATGGGCGTGGAAATCTACCTCTTCCAGGAAAACATTCTCCACTCAAAGACCATGACCGTGGACCACAGCCTCGCCTTCCTGGGGACGAGCAACTTCGACATCCGCTCCTTCGCCCTCAACTTCGAGCTGAACCTCGTGCTCTACGGAACGGAGGAAACATCGGCCATACGGATGGCCCAGGAACGCTACATCGCGGAATCGCGGCGGCTGACCGCGGAAGAATGGAACGGCCGACCCCGCGTGCTGAGGGTGGTTCACGGGGTGACCAAACTCTTCAGTCCCCTTCTCTAGGGGCCGGCAGAGCGGGGCGGGGGGCGGACAGGGATGAAAAGACCGTTATTCCTGACGGCGGCAGTTCTCACCGGGCTTTTCTGCGGCGCCATGATTCTTCTCTCCTGGGGGGCCTTTTACCTGCAGATGAGGGCGGACAGGGCGAGGATCCTGAGGGTTGCCTTTCTCCAGACGGACAACCTTGCCCGGGCCTTCGAGGAGCATTCCCTGAGGACGGTGGAGAACGTCAGGCAGGTTCTTTTCTCGCTGAAGGAAATCTACGAGAAAAGGGGAGGAGGGGTGGTGCGGAGCTTCGAGGAGGCCGCCAACGCCTCCGTTGCCCGGTATGCTCTCCGGAGCCGTGAAGCCCAGGGAAACCTCTTCAACCTGCTGAGCATCGCCGACGAAAACGGTGACCTCGTCCTGAGCAGCCAGGTGCCCTTCAATCCAGTCAACATCCTGGCCAGGCCTTTCTTCCAGGCCCACCGGAAGGGTGAAAAGGGCTTCCTCGTGGGGCCTCCCATTCTCGGCACAGCCACAGGAAAATGGTACATCCCCATGAGTCTCCCCCTCGAAAAGCCCGACGGATCCTTCGGCGGAGTCGTCCTCGCCTCGGTCAACCCTTTCTATTTCTCCGATTTCTACCGCCAGGTCAGCCTCGGCCCCAAGGGGGCCGTCATGCTGCTGGAGTCCGGGGGAACGATCCTCGCAGGGATGGTGGAGGGCGGCGAAACCCCCTTCGGAGCCTCCATTGCGGACAGCGGACTGTTCGCCGCAGTAAGCTCCGGCGAAACGGGAGCCCTGGAGTGCAAGGGACTGCCGGACGGTATCCCGCGGCTTCTGAGCTACCGGAAGGTCGGTCCGTACCCCCTGTTTGTGACCGTGGGCGCCGAGAAAGACGGCGTTTTCGCGGAATACCGCAGACGGCGGCAGATGAGCCTTACCTGGGTGTTCGCTTTCGATGCCTTCGTCCTCGTGTTCTTCGGTGCCTCGGTTCGGGCCCTGAGGAAAGAGCGGCAGGCGGAAGACCGGTTCCGGAACTTTTTCGAGCAGAACAGTGTCGGGTTTGCCCTGGTCGCAGCCGACGGGGCCTGGATTCACTTCAACGGGAAACTCTGCGAGATGCTGGGATACAGCCGGGAAGAGCTGATGATCCTCCCGTGGAAAGACATTACGCCTCCGGACGTCCTGGAAGGGGAACTCCCGCTGTTTGAAAAGGCATTACAGAGTGATCAAAGTGACTTTTTCATAGAAAAGCAGTACGTCAGAAAAGACGGCCTCAGGATCGACGTGGATGTATCCACCAAGATCATGAAGAACGCCGACGGATCGGTGCGCTATTTCGCCTCCATAGTCCAGGACGTCTCCGAACGGAAGAAGGGCGAGAGACTCCTGGAGAAGCGGGCGGCGGAGCTGGAGCGGCACCGCGAGGCCATCATAGACAGCATGGCCGTTCTTGCGGAATATCGGGATATGGGAACAGGAAACCATGTCCGCAGAACGAAGCAGTACGTAAAGATGCTCCTCGAACGGTCGGGGAGCGCGGCCCTCTTTCCGGAGAAGGACCTGCCCATGATCTGGCAGTGCGCGGTCCTTCACGATATCGGAAAGGTGGGGGTGCCGGACGCCGTGCTGCTGAAGCCGGGAGGACTGACTCCGGAAGAATTCGGCGTCATCCGGCGGCACCCGTCTATCGGGAGCGACGTGCTGCTCCGGGCGGAGGAACTCCTGGGCAGCGATTCTTTCATCACCTACGCGCGGCAGATCACGGAGTACCACCACGAGCGGTGGGACGGCACGGGGTATCCCCACGGCCTGGCCGGGGAGGACATTCCCGTTCTTGCCCGCATCACCGCCATCGCGGACGTCTACGACGCGCTCATCTCCAGACGGCCCTACAAGGAGCCTTTTTCCCACGAAGCGGCGGTGGAGCAGATCCGCGCCGGTTCCGGAACCCTGTTCGATCCCCGGCTCGTGGAGGTGTTTCTCGGCTGTGCGGAAGAGTTCGACGTCATAGCGAAAGACAACTCCGATGAAGATGGAGCCGGGGCAGGCCGAAAGGAAGACCGGGACGTCCCCGGCGACGGTGATGACGGGCGGCGGGGGAGGGATGGATCCTGACCGGAAGAAGCGGCGGAGAGCGGAAAATCGGCCTTGCCCTCGGCAGCGGTGCGGCGAGGGGAATTGCCCACATAGGGGTGCTCCAGGCCCTCGAAAAGGCCGGGATACGGCCGGATATCGTCGCAGGGACGAGCATCGGGGCCCTGGTGGGCGGCGTATATGCCGCCGGGAAGCTCGGGGAACTGTCGGAGATCGCCCTCGGCCTCGACTGGAAGAAGGCGGCCGGGTACTTCCTGGAGGTATCCTTCCCCCGCTCGGGTCTCATTGAGGGGACGAAGGTGACGGACTTTCTTTCGGAAATAGTGGGCTCCATGGATATCGGTGCCCTTCCGGTGCGGTTCGCCTCCGTGGCGGCGGACGTGATGACCGGAAACGAGGTGGTCCTGGGTGAAGGAGACCTGGTCTCCGCCATCCGGGCCAGCATCTCCGTCCCCGGAATATTCACCCCGGCACGGCGGAACGGGAGTTTCCTGGTGGACGGCGGGCTCGTGAATCCGGTGCCGGTGAGCGTCTGCCGGGCAATGGGCGCGGATGTGGTCATCGCCGTGGACCTGAACAACGGCCGGGTGAAGGAAACCCCGAAGGGCGGACTTCCTGCGGAAACGCAGCCGGAAGGCGGTCCGGGGCGGAACGGAATTGCCGCAGGGGAGATTTTCGCATGGCTCGAGAGGAAAACGAAGGGCTTCGATACCGGTTTCCTCGGGCCGGTGAAGGAATGGATGTCCCGGGACCCCGCCCCGGGAATTTTCGACGTGCTCGGCAGTTCCCTGCGCATCATGGAAGAGCAGATCGCGGCGGCACGGCTGGAAATCGACCGGCCGGACCTGCTGATCCGCCCGTCGGTGGGGAATGTCCGCTTTCTCGAGTTTCACCTGGCCGGGGAGATGATCGCCGAGGGCTTCCGTTCGGCGAAGGAGGCCCTTGAGGGGAGAGCGCTTCCGGAAAATTGAAGGGGCGGCGCTTCAGGGTACTGACGCCGCGGCGGAAGAGAAGGAACGGAACAGGCACAAGGGAGGGAGATCACCATGACGGCACATCCGAAAGGTCCGTGGTTCCAGCGATTCCTGATCAACTTTTTCACCGTTGTTCTGGCCGTGCTCGTCTTCTGGGTTCTCGGCTTTCTCATGGAGGACATCGAGTCCATCGAGGGGCCCAGGTACAGGGATGTCGAGGCGCGGTTCGTGGACGGCGACCTGGTGGAAAAGTCGAAACGGCTCGCTGAAGAGATCGCGGCAACCGGCCGGGAGATGGATGCGAAACGGGAGGAAATGCGGATCCTCAGCGACAGCTCGTCGAACCTTCAAAGTACCATCAGCCAGCTGATCGAACTGCAGAAACTCACCATCCAGAAATCTCTCTCCCTGCCCGAGGCCCATTCTGCGAACCTTTCCGAGAGTCTTGCGGGCTTCCTTGAAAGCCGGAAGCTGTACCAGGCTCACAGCGCGGAACTTTCCGGACTTTCCGAACGGAAGCGGAAACTTGAATCGGAGCGGCTGAAACTCGACAAGACGATAGAAGAGCAGAGGGAGCCTGCCCGGAAAGAGTACGAACGCCTGGCGGAGAAGCACAACCTCCGGATTGCCGCCTTCCAGCTGGCCGTCCTGCTGCCCCTGCTGGCCGCGGGGGGATACCTGGCGGTCAGAAAGCGGGGGAGCGTCTATTTTCCTCTATTTCTTGCCTTCGGCGGAGCGGTGCTTGTGAAATCAGCTCTCGTGATTCACAGGTATTTTCCGACGCGGTACTTCAAGTATTTCATAGTTCTTGGGCTTCTCGCGGCGGTTGTCAGAATCCTGGTCACCATCATCAGGATCGTGGCCTTCCCCAGGGCCCAATGGCTTACGAAACAATACCGGGAGGCTTACGAGCGTTTTCTCTGCCCGGTGTGCGAATACCCCATCCGGACGGGACCGAGGAAATACATGTTCTGGACGAGGCGTACCGTGAACAAGGTCCCCCTCTCCGGAGAAACGGGAGAAGAGAAGCCCTATACCTGCCCGGCCTGCGGAACCTCCCTGTTCGAGCAGTGCGGGGCATGCGGCGGTTTGAGACATTCCCTTCTTCCCTTCTGCCTGCACTGCGGGGCGGAGAAAAAAAGCACTGAGGAAGCGGAAAAGGGCGAAGAATGACCCTATGGCCGCTGAAGATGGCTGCCGGAAAGAGGCCCGCTACTCCAGGGACATAACCTTTTCCAGGAGGGGGCTCCGTCCGAGGTCGGAGGGGAAGAGCACGTTCCCGTAGAAGGGGACGGGGGTGAAGTATGCGGATCTTTCCGTGCCGAACAGGTCAATGCCCGCATTCCCGAAGGCTTTCCAGATGAGTTCGGTGCAGTACACCGCCTCTTCGTTGTTTTTGTCGAAGCTGCCGTCGAAGGGCCGTTTCTCGAGATAAAATTCCCGGGCTTCGCCGCTGGCACGCCCGGCGCCCGCCCTGTTCCCTTTCAGCCGGTAGACCGCCGCTCTCTCCACCTCGAAGGGCGACAGAAATTCTTCGAGGGGTTCCATCTCCACCCGTTCAGATTCAGGGGAGGCATGGATCACCCAGGGGATGCCTCCCGACCATCTCACCATGCCGCTGTGGGAGAAATCGGCGGGATTCTTGAAGAAAAAGAGAAGGGCCTTGCTCCTCCAGGACTTGCCGTTCACGAGGATGATGTCCCCGTTCTGAAACTGGTCCGGCGAGAATTCGAAGGGTTCGGGCGCCGGGAGGGGAAACGACCCCCTCTCGTAGCGCCGGATCTCCCCCTCCGCGGCCTTGGGAGGAACCGGCGTCGAAAGGGTCAGGACCCCGTTGTCCGCCCGGAGGATCCATCGGGCTGCGGGAAGGGGGAAATTCCGCAAATCGAGCAGGGGGTTCAGCCCGTAAATCTCCTGCCGGAAAGCGTCCGTCCGGTCGTGCCCGTTGATGCGTATTCCGGTGTTTTCCATCACGATCTGGTTTCCGTTCTCCACGGCGAGGGATGACGCCGTTTCAACACGGATGCGCCCCAGTTCCGTTCCGTACAGCCCCAGCACCCTGACGGACCCGGGGAAAAAATTGACGGACAGTCTGCCCCGGCGGGCCGGAAAGGCCCCGAGGGCGTCATTGATGTCCCTGTCGAGGATCACCACTTCCGCATTTGTCCGGAGAACCCCGTTCACCTTCAGGGAATGGCGGCGGCCGCTGCGCCACTCATCGGGGGCATTCAGCTCGAGGAAGAAAAATTCGGCAGCGATTTTTTCCACCCGAAGTCCCCCGAAACACGCTCCCCGGATGACGAAAGAGGCGTGCCGGATATTGCCCTCGCCGTCCGGCGGCTCATCCATGCGAAGTTCGAGAGAATCGGGGTTCGTTACCGAAAGGAGAAAGTCAAAAAGAACGTCCCCGCTGCCGGGTGCATGGGAAGGAAGAAGAAGGCCGTTGCCGCCGGCGGACGGTGACAGGAGCAGAACAAGAAAAAGGGTCAGAAAGAAGCTTCTTATCATGGGCTTTCCTCCGCGGAAATTCCGCCCGGTGTCCGGAAAGCAGACGGTGTACGCGGAACGCCTTCCCTTTCGGGGCCGGGACATGGGACTTCCCGGAAAAAGTGTACAGTATATTCATTTGACAGTCCAGCTCCGGCTGCCGGGAACCACAGCCTCCCGGGCAATTTCGTGCCGTGCCGGAAGGGGCGGGCTCAGGAATTGTCAGCGAGGCCGCCTGCGGTGTCCCCTTCTTCCGCCTTTCGGACCATGGATATGAGGATATCGGCGACTGCAGGGTCGAGAGACGTACCCCGCAGCTTCAGGATCTGCTCCAGAACTTCCTCCCCGGTCATTCTGCCCTCTTCCATGGACTCCAGAAGATCGTCGAAGGCTTCTCCGGCGCGCAGAATCCTGGCCATCTGAGGTATTTCCTCTCCCCCGATTCCCCTGGGATATCCCGACCCGTCCCAGTTTTCGTGGTGGTTGAGAACACTTTCGCCAAGGTCCATGGTTTCATCGTATAAATTCAGTATCCGGAACCCGGCGACAGGGTGCTTTTTCATTTCCCCGTCAGAGTCCTCTTCTCCGGGGAAAAGACAGCCTGCTTCATTCAGAACGTCTTCATCGACGACAATTTTCCCTATATCATGAAGAAAACCTGCCTCTTTCAGCTTTCGCGTCTCTGTTTCCGGCATATTGAGGGCATGGCCGATCTCCATGCAGATCCGGCTCACGTTTTCCGAGTGCTGTTTCTGACAGGGGCTTTTTTCATGAAGAGTCTCCATGATGGCGGAAATGGTTTCCAGGCTTTCCGCTTTCCTGCCCAGGTCCTTTTCCCTGTACATGGCCTCTTCAGCTTCCCGAAGGGTTTCCTGTACGGACTGGCCGGGATCGGTCTTTACTGAAAAACCGAGGGCTATGCTGCCCTTGATTGCCCTGACGCGAAGTTTCGAGATTTCCCCCTTGATCCTGCCGATGAGTTTCCGGACATCTTCGGGCTTCGCCCGGGGAAGGATGATGGTGAATTCGTCTCCCCCCACCCTGGCGATAATGTCGCTCTCGCGGCAGCTCTTTCTCAGCGCCTCCGCCGATTTTTTCAGCAGTTCGTCCCCGGCGGAGTGGCCGAAAATGTCGTTCGTCAGCTTCAGCCCGTTGACGTCTCCGAAGATAACCGCCAGGGGGAGGTTTTCATCCCTGTCCATTCTCTTCAGTTCCTCTTCAAAAAAAGCCCTGTTGTACAGGCCGGTGAGGCTGTCGTGATAGGTCAGGAAATTGATGCGGGCCTCGCTCTTCCGGCGCTCCGTATTGTCGGTGAAGGTGACGACGGCGCCGGTAAGTTCTCCGTTCCTGAACTGGGGGTACGAGGAATAGGCCACATCCAGGGGCGTTCCGCCGGATGTCCAGAAAACCTCGTCGTCCACCCGTATTCCCCGTCCGGTCCGCAAAGAGCTGAATATTTTGCATTCTTCGGGGTCCATGAGCCTGCCGTCCCTGTGGGCGTAATGGATCAAAAAATGCATGTTTTTGCCGGAAAGGTCCTCCTGGCTCCCATACCCCAGCATTTTCAGGCAGCCCGCGTTCGCGAAGGTGCAGTTTCCCTTCCTGTCGATGCCGTATATGCCTTCCGCGGCGGAATCCAGGATCAGCTTCAGGTGGCTCCTGTTCTGGTCAAGCTCCCGGTTTCGTTCCTCGAGCTCGGCGGTTCTCTCCCTCACCGTTTCCCCGAGGGAGGCGATCATGTGCTCCAGCTTTTCTGCCATAATGTTCACCGCCCGGGCGACCCTCCCAATTTCATCGTTTCTCCGCACTTCGGCCCTCCTGGAGAGGTCTCCCGAGGAAAGGCTTTCCGCTGTCGTGACGAGATTTTCCAGGGGCTTCATCAGCACGGAGGCGGCTTTAGCGCATACAAGCGCAGCCGCCAGTACGGCGAGGACCGTCAGCAGAAGGGAGAATCGCATGGTGTGGAAAATGCCGGCCGTGAAGAGACTCTCGGGGAGTGCGAACAGGACGAGCCAGTCTACCCCTTCCCGGCGGAACTCATTAATATGAACGATGAAGCTGGTTTGCTGATCGCTCACCTTTACGGTGTTGCCTTTCCCCCGGGCGTAAAGTTCTGCCGCCTGCTGCAATATCCGGTTCTCCCCGTCGGCAGGCGTCAGCCGTCTGAAGGTGCCGTCGGGAAGGGTCCTGAAATTGTCCATGCCGATGGAGTTGCCTATGAGGGCTCCTGAACGTTTCTCCACGATCGCCGCCATGCCGCCGGCCTCCTCCGCCAGCTCCTCAAGGGACGAATTGATCCCTGACAGGGTGATGTGGGCGCCCAGAACCCCCAGAAGCTTACCGTCCCTCCCCGCAACCGGTGCGGCAGCGGAAACGGTGAGGTCGGGCATGATAAAGTGCCTGTAAACAGGCGAAAATACCGGCTTTCCGAGAGTTTTCGCTGCCCTGTACCAGTCCCTGGTCCTCGGGTCGAAGGTTCCAGCCTTTAGCGCAAGTTCTCCGGCGGTGAAATCATCCTTCAGGGAGTAATACCATGACGCGCCCCCGGTGGAGCGGTTGTTCCTCATGATCTCTATCCCGCCCTGCGGATTCCTGCGGGCGCCGTAATATTCCCCCTCTTCAGAGCCGAAGCTGAAGCTGTACAGGCCCTGATTGTGAGTCGTGAGAACGGAGGAGAAAAACCTCTCCCGCTGGTTTTCATCGTTCAGGTCGATGACTCCCTTTTCGATCTGGTCCTTGTACACTTCGATGAGGTGCAGGGGGCTGTTCATGTGTTCCCCGATCCTGCTGAATACCCTCGAATTCAGTTCATAGGCCAGCCGGCCGGCGGTTTCTTCAGTGGAAGAAAGCCAGCCCGAGAAAATGAAGTATCCGACGGTCCCGCTGGATGCCGTGATGAGGACGATGAAAAGAATTACGCCGATGGTTTTGATGGAGAGAGTGCTGGATTTCATTTCCGACCCCCTGTGTTTCCCGCCGGAATCAGAAAACCGGCAGAAAAACAGACCCCGTACGTCCTTTCCCTAAAGCCCGGAACGAGCGCGCTTTTCTTCGGCACACCGGATAAAAAGCCCTTCATGGAATGTTTGGAGAAAAACGGTCATTGCCGCTGCATCGATGCCCCGCATGAAATAATACTACATTCCGCCGCGGGCATTGCAGCAGTTTTTTAACCAATTTCTTTTTTATCAATTGTGCGGATTATGGTGCGTTTCATTGAAAAACATGGAGGGGTATTGAGGGAAGGAACATCCGCCGCAGGAGGGGGAGTGATCCCCTTCCCGGGGATTCGGGGCTACCTGATAAGCTTCGACCCGGAGAGAATGAAGGCCGCATAAGCCTCGGCGACCCCTGGATCCAGAAAGGTTCCCGCCCGCTGCCTCAGCTCCCTGACCGCATGGCTTTCCCAGCCCGGGCTGCCTTTGAATTGCACCTTCAGCCTGTCCCAGACCTCGGCGATCAGCAGAATTCGTGCCTGGAGAGGAATGTCCTTTCCGCTTTTTCCGTTCGGAAAACCGGAACCGTCCCAGTGTTCGTGGTGGCAGAAAATCCACTCCGCATATTCCAGGGTTCCGTCGAAAAGATTCAGTATCCTGTAGCCCGCCGCAGGGTGAAGGATCATTTCTTTCCTGTCCTCCTCCTCCTCTACCAGACCGTCCTCCCGGTTGAGGTATTCCTGGCCCAGAACGACCTTGCCGATATCGTGCAGATACCCTGCAGCCTTCAGTTTTTCGACCTCTCCTTCGGACATCCCGAGGGTTTCTCCGATCATACGGCAGGTCCCGCTCACAGATTCGGCATGCCTCTGTTCTCCGGGGCATTTTTCAAGCAGCGTTTCCATGATGGTCTTTACCATCTCGGAATCGATGTCTTTCCTGTATAGGATTTTTTCCCTGTACATGGATTCTTCGGCAGCCTGGACGGCCTCGGCGAGATCTTGGCCCGGATCTGTCTTTGTCCCGGACCCCATGGAAATGCTGCCCCGTATGGCGATAATTTTCCTGCCGGCAAAGTCGTTCCTGATTCTCCGGATGATCCTTCCGGCAGCCTCTTCACCCGTGTTTGTCATGATGACGGCGAATTCGTCTCCCCCCAGCCTGGCCACGACATCCTTTCCACGGCAGGATCCTTTCAGCAGCTCCGCGGCGGAAACCAGGAGCCTGTCCCCCGCGGCGTGGCCGAAAACATCGTTCGTCAGCTTCAGGCCGTTGATGTCGCCGAAAAGAACCGTGACGGGCAGATTGCTTTCCGTGTCCGCCTCCTTCAGCGCTCTTTCAAAGAATGCCCGGTTGTGAAGACCTGTCAGGGAGTCATGGGTGCTGAGATAGTCTATTTTTGCCCGGCTTTTTCGCCTCTCGGAATTGTCCGTGAAGGAGACCACCGCTCCCACAATCTCTCCGTTCAAAAATTGAGGGTAAGAGTGGTAGTCAACCTCCAGGGGCGTGCCGTCGGCGCGCCGGAAGATTTCGTGGTCGGAGTGAGCATTCTCTCCCGTTAGAAGGGACAGGCAGATCCTGCACCGGGAAGGATCGATGGAAAATCCTTCAGAATCAGTATGATGGATCAGAGAATGCATGTTTTTCCCCCGAAGGATTTCGAGGCTTTCAAATCCCATGATCCGAAGAAAGCTCCAGTTGCAGAAGGTGCAGTTTCCCTTCAGATCTATGCCAAACACTGCGTCGCCGGTGGAATCGAGGAGCAGCCGGAGCATGTTTCTGCTCTCCGCCGTTTCCCTGCTCTGCTGTTCCAGTTCCCTGTTCGCCGCCTGGAGTTCGACGGTTCTCTCCTCCACGATCCTTTCCAGGTTGCCGAAAAGGGAGGAGATGGTGGCGGCCATGTCATTGAAGGCCCGGGCGATAAGCCCTATTTCGTCATCCCTGACTACCGGTGTCCGGGCCGAGAGGTTTCCGCCGGCAAATTCCGCGGAGGATCTGACCAGCAGTGTGACCGGGTTGAGCAGCTTCTTTGCAACTTTCATGTAAATGGCGATGGAAATCAGCTGGGACAGGAGCAGCAGAAGCCCCGAGAATCGGGCGCTCTCCTTGATGGACCCGGCAAGAAGGTTTCCCGGCAGGGCCGTGAGGATTACAAGATCCAGCCCTTCTCCGGTATAGCCGGAGAAGAACAGAAGAAACTGCCCGTCGGGTGTTTCCGAAAGGAAATCTGTTTCTCCCGTGGACTGGTAGTGATGCAATGCCTCTCCCATCAAATTGCTGTATCTCCCGTCCCTGGAAGAGGAGGAGAGCAGGGTCATGGTGTTTCTATCGAAAACAGCCGCAAAGGATCGTTCGTGGCTGACCGTCTGTTTAATCCGCTCATCGAGAAAGGAAAAAGGGATCCGGGTCCCGGTCACCCCGAGCGGTTTCCCGTTATTGCCGTAGACGGGATGGACTGCCGAAAGGACTGGATCTCCGGAGTATGACGGGCCAAAGAGCACTGAAAGGACAGGCTCACCATTTTCCAGGACTTTCCGGAACAAGAAAGAATTTTTTACATCGTCTTTATGGAGGGGTTCCACAGGGAGACCGGATTCGCCGGAGAACCAGGCAAAACCTTTCCCCTTCCCGTCGGGACGGATGAATTCCGGGCTTCCCGCCGGATTATTCCGGGCGCCGTAGGACACGCCGCCGGGGGTCTCGAAAAAAATGCCGGAGATCTCCCCTGAATGAACCTCGAGAATTCCACGAAAAAACCGTTCCCTCTTTCCGACGTCTTCCAGATCGACAAACCCGTTTCCGAGCGCAGCGCTGCATGCAGCGCTTATTCCGGCAGGGACGGCGAGAAATTCCCGAACCTTCTGGACCGCAATTTCGTTCTTGTCCCGGTTCATTATGCTCACGGCGTCCCTGGCCATTCTGAAGCCCCTGGAAAAGG
>NZ_SORI01000021.1 GCF_004366815.1 Aminivibrio pyruvatiphilus
TTAAAATGACGCTTTCGTATCCTGGAAGTTATGAACTCCGGAGCAGATGGAGCTCATGAGACGGAGTTTTGAAGGCCAGTCCGACAGGCTCCTAGGGACCGGAAACGCAAATTTTCCGATGCAGCGGGGAGCGTCGCCGGCGGTCCTTTGTACCGTCAGCGACGCTCTCTGCTGTCTGCGGATTTGGAAGGCCGCTCTTTTCCTGACTTTTTCCCCCGGCTTGGGTATAATCAGTCCTGTCACAATTCAAGGAGGCGATAAGGAAATGAAACTTCCCGTACTGAGGAATTTTCCCGCCGGCTCCCTCGATGACGCCATGGTCCGCGCCCTCGAGGAAGCCGCAGCACGCTGCAGACGAAACGCCGTCACCATGGTCACTCTTGCCGACAGCGGCCACCCTGCCGGTTCCCTCTCGAGCACGGAAATGTACCTCACCGTCTACGGTGTGGCGGACCTGACGCCGGAAAACTGTTCGGGACTTGACCGGGACTATGTTTCCGTCAGCCACGGCCATACATCGCCGGGAGCCTACGCCGCCCTCGCGGAATGGGGCTTCTTCCCGGCCATGGAGGCCATAGCCCATTTCCGGCGCTGCGGTTCCCCCTTCCAGGGTCACGTGGAGCGGGACGTGCCGGGCATCGACTGGGGAAGCGGCAACCTGGGGCAGGGGCTTTCCGCAGGCGTGGGGTTTGCCCTCGCCCAGAAAGCCCGCGGGAACGGCAAGCGAACCTACGTCCTCATGGGGGACGGGGGCCAGACCAAAGGGCAGAGCGCCGAAGCCCGGCGGATCGCCGTCAAGGAAAATCTCGCCAATATCACCGCCCTGGTGGACTGGAACAATATCCAGATCTCCGGCACCCTGGAAACGGTCATGCCTGCTGACATCCCCGCTCTCTGGAAAGCCGACGGATGGAACGTGCTGGAATGCGACGGGCACTCCTTCCGGGAACTTTACGCCGCCCTCCGCCTGAGCGCGTCCTGTGACCGGCCCACGGTGATCCTGTGCCGCACCGTCATGGGCAGGGGAGTATCCTTTATGGAGAACACTCCGGAATTCCACGGCAAGGCTCCCCGGACGGAGCTGTACGTCCAGGCCATGAAAGAGCTCGGCGGCGACCCGTCCCTTCTCGACGAAGCGAGGAAACTCCGTGAGTCTGCACCGGTCCCCGCAGGAAGGCACGTGGAGCCCGCCAGGGCTGATCTCGACCTGGGCGAGCCCGTCACCTACGGAACGGACAAGAAGACGGACAACCGCTCCGCCTTCGGCACGGCCCTCGCTGACATCGGGGAGAAGAATTACGAAAGTGAAGGAAGGACACCCCTTCTCGTCTTCGACTGCGACCTTGCCGGATCGGTGAAGACAGGGGATTTCGCGAAGAAGTGCCCCGACTGGTTCATCCAGGCGGGCATCCAGGAACATTCCACCGCCACCGCCGCAGGGGCCGCCTCCACGGCGGGAGTGGTCTCCCTGTGGGCCGATTTCGGCGTCTTCGGTCTTTCGGAAGCCTACAACCAGCAGCGACTGAACGACATAAACTCGGCGAACCTCAAGACAGTGCTCACCCACGTGGGCCTCGACG
Organism: Aminivibrio pyruvatiphilus; assembly: GCF_004366815.1. Classification (NCBI taxonomy): domain Bacteria; kingdom Thermotogati; phylum Synergistota; class Synergistia; order Synergistales; family Aminobacteriaceae; genus Aminivibrio; species Aminivibrio pyruvatiphilus. The sequence continues at coordinate 1,581 of NZ_SORI01000021.1, forward strand.
TGGGCGAGGACGGCAAGACCCACCAGGCCATAGATTACGTGGGGCTGCTCCGGAACACCTTCGGCTGGAAGCTCGTGGTGCCCGGAGACCCCAACCAGACTGACAGGGCCACCCGCTGGGCCCTCGGCGAGGCGGGGTGCGTCTGCATCGCCATGGGCCGGAGCAAGCTCGGAGTTCTGGCCGATGAAAAAGGAGACCCTCTCTTCGGCGGGGAGTACCGCTTCCGCTACGGAGAAGCTGTCCGGGTGAGACCCGGGAAGGACGGTGCCATTTTCGCCCTCGGCGCCATGACGGAGCGGGCCGTGAAGGCCCGGGACATTCTCCGGGAAAATCACGGTATGGAGGTGGCGGTGTACTGTGTTTCCAGCCCTCTCGTGCCGGACGACGAAGCCCTGCGGGAAGCGGCGGGCACAGGCCGCATTCTCACCTGCGAGGATCACTCGGTGAACAGCGGCATGGGGTCCATTCTCGCCGCCCGGATGACGGAACTTGGCCTCAGCGCATCCTTCAGGGCCGTGGGAGTGCACACCTACGGGGAGTCCGGCAGCTCCCCCGACGTCATCTCCGCCATGGGGCTCGACGAGGTATCCCTGGCGAAAGTCTTCGAGTCCCTGCCGGGAAAATAGCCGTCCCGTGGAGCATCGGCTTCTTCTCCACGCATGCTGCGCCCCGGACGCCACGGTGCCCCTCGCCGATCTTGCGGAAGAGGGGTATGCCGTGACGCTCTACTGGTACGGTGCCAATATCCACCCTGCAGGAGAAGAAGAAAAACGCAAGGGAGCCCTCGGCTCCCTTGCGGCAGGGAGAGTGCCGGTCATAGTGGAGAATCTTTTCATCCCTTCGTGGATGGAGGCGGCCGCGCCCCTTGGAGCGGAACCGGAAGGAGGGAAGCGGTGCGCCCTCTGCTTCAGGCTCCAGCTCGAGGGAGCGGCCCGGGCGGCCGTCAGGGAGGGGATCCAGCGGCTCTGCACCACCCTGACCATCAGCCCCCACAAGGACGCCGCACTCATCAACGCCATCGGGGAGGAAACGGCCCGCTCCTTCGGCCTCCGGTGGCTTCCGAGGGTCTTCCGGAAACAAAACGGTTTTGTCCGCTCCGTCGCCATGTCGAAGGAGCTTGGTCTCTACAGGCAGTCCTACTGCGGCTGCATTTTCAGCCTGCGAAGAGGTGAAGCACATGAATCAGTCTCCGGTGGGGAAACTTCCCCCGGGTCAGCTTGAAGGAAGCATTTTCCGGTTCTGCGGTGCATCCCGTCCGGAGGTGCTTATCGGTCCCGGCATAGGGGAGGACGCCGCGCTCATCAGGTGGCCGGACGGAAAGTACGTGGCCGTGGCCTCCGACCCCATCGTCGGCGCGTCCGCCGGGGCGGGGAAATTTCTCGTCCACATCAATGCCAACGACATCGCCTGCAAGGGAGGGGATCCTTCATTTTTCGTGGTTACCCTCCTCATTCCCTCCAGGCAGGGCATTTCCATGGTAGAGGGGCTCATGAGGGAGATCCACGAGGCATGTCTCTCCATAGGGGCGGCAGTGGTGGGCGGCCACACGGAACTTACGGACCGCTACGACCAGCCTGTTCTCGTGGGGACCATGATGGGCCCCACGGAATACGTCCACCGGGCCACGGACATCCTTCCCGGGGACAGGCTGATTCTCACGAAACATGCCGGCCTCGAGGGCATGGCCATCCTCGCTTCGGACAGGCCCGACCTCCTGGAGCCCTTCATCGGCCCTGATGGTGTCCGTGAAGCCGCCGGCTGGCTGAACGCCATCTCTGTCCTCGAGGAAGCGAAGTGCCTCCGGGACCTCGCCAGGTTTCTCCACGACCCAACCGAGGGCGGCATAGGGGGCGGCATTGCGGAGATCATGCGGCTCAGCGGTCTCGGCGCGGAGCTGGACTACGGGAAAATCCCCCTCTCGCCCCTGACGGAGCGGGCACGGCAGGGCCTGGGGTTCGATCCCTTTCATCTTATCTCCTCCGGGGTCCTCCTGGCGGTGGTGGCTCCCGAACACGAAGAAGAAGCCCTTGCGAGACTGGAGAAGAAAGGCATTCCCGCCGCTTCGGCAGGACGGTTCGTCCAGGGGCCGGGGAACTGCCCTGACAGCGTCGCCGAGGAATTGTGGAGCCTGCTCGGCCGGCCGAGGGAAGAATGACTCCATGAACAGGGAAGGAATTCCCGGACGGGTTGCCCGTCTCCGGGAGCGTCTCCGGCGGGAAGGAGCTGACGTCTTCGTCCTTGTGGTGACGGAGCGGTACAACGGCGAGTCCATGGGCTACCTGAGCGGCTTCCGGGGGAGCAGCGGCGCCCTCGTCGTGTCGGAGGACAGGAACTACCTGCTCACCGACGGCCGCTACGCCCTCCAGGCCCGGGCTGAATCGCCTTTCGACAGTATCATCCTCGACGGCGGATCCCTGCAGGACAAAACGGCCGAGATCCTGCGCCAGGGAGGGTGGAAAACCGCCGGTTTTGAAGCGGAGCGGCTCTCTGTGTCCTTTTTCAGCGCTCTCGAACCGTCGGTGCCTGCCTGGAAGGACTGTTCCGGTCTGCTGCCGGCACTCCGCCGAAGGAAGGACGAAGGGGAAGCGGCCATCATCCGGAAGGCTGCCGACCTGGCCTACGATACCTACAGGGAGGTCCTGGAGACAGTACGGGAGGGTATGACGGAAAAGGAGTTCAATGCCCTGCTTGAATACAACCTGAGGAAAAACGGCGCCGAAGGAGGATGGAAGAACAACAGCTTCATCGTCGCCTCCGGCGAGCGGAGCGCCCTGCCCCACGGGGTGCCCACCGGAAGGGCTTTCCGGAAGGGTGACATCGTCACCGTGGATTTCGGAGCCACGGTGGAGGGGTATATGTCCGACCTGACCAGAAACTTTTCTCTCGGTCCCCTCTCCCCTCAGGGCAGGGATATCCAGGACACCCTCCTGGAAGCCCATCTGCGGGCTGCGGAAGCCATCCGTCCCGGCGCGGAATGCAGGGCCGTGGATGCTGTGGCCAGGGATGTGGTCACCCGGCGGGGATGGGGAAAGCATTTCCCTCACGGCCTCGGACACGGTCTCGGCCTGGAGGTTCACGAGGCGCCGAGGCTCTCTCCCCACTCAAGGGACGTTCTCGAGGAAGGGGACGTGGTCACCGTGGAGCCGGGCATCTACATCCAGGGCTGGGGCGGCATGAGGATCGAGGACGACTACCTCGTCACCGCCGGCGGCGCGGTCTGCCTCTCCGGCGGGAAGGGGAGGGAAGCCCCCGCCCTGTGATGCCTGGAGGAGATTCCGGAGAATCCGTTCCCAAGGTTGCCTTTTCTTGCCGGAAATAGATATAATGAGTTTCAGGAAACACAATCACGAAGAACACCAGAAGGGGGATATCTCATGAAAAAGTACGTGTGCACCGTGTGCGGCTATGTCTACGACCCCGCCGAGGGCGATCCCGATTCGGGAGTGGCCCCCGGAACAGCTTTTGAAGACATTCCCGATGATTGGGTCTGCCCGGTCTGCGCCGTGGGTAAGGATATGTTCGAACCCGAGGAATAAAAAACGAAATAAAAAAGGGAGGCCGAAGGGCCTCCCTTTTTTATTCAGCCTGAATGAAGGCTGAAGCCGCCCTGAGGAGGTCCTCCCGGGACAGGGAAGACGACTCGAGGGTGAGAGTGGCGTCGTCGGCCAGAGCCACCGCCAGGGCCAGCCCCACCGTGGGGACTTCTTCCAGGAGGGCCCGCTTTCCTTCGACGGTGAGCCCCTCGTAAGAAGAACCGAAACCGAGAGGCCGGTCATCGGTTTGTAAGCCTTCAGGGGGAGTGCGGAGCTCTCCGGCCCCCGGACCGGTCATCAGGGTGGCCTTCAGAGTCCGTCCTCCGCCTGTTCGGTAGACCCGAACGAGCCATTCGCCGAAAGTGCCCGAAGGAGCCTCCAGCGGAGTCCGCTGTACTTCGCCCCCGGTGAAGCCGGGAATGTCGGGAAGAGTCCATGCCGCAGCAGGGCCCGGAAGGGCCAGGATAATCAGGAGAACCGGAAGAACCAGTCCGGAGAAACGAAAACGCTTCACGTTCAAAACCCCCTCGGCCGTTTTCCTCTATTCTACTACAGGGGCGAACCAAATTTTTCAATCTCCCCGATACGGGGTATAATGACTCCCTGACCGAGTGTCTTCAATTCAAAACCGCCGGGAGGAGTTCTTCCGTGTACCGATTCGCCCTGAAAGTCTACGGCTGTCAGATGAACGTATATGACGGCGACAAAATGAAAACAGCGCTGAAAGAACGGGGATGGACCGAAACAGCCGAAGAGGAGGCCGATGTGGTCATCCTCAACGGATGCAGCATCCGCGACAAGGCCGAACAGAAAGTCTGGAGCGACCTCGGCAGGTTCGCCCCCCGCTGGGAGAAAGAACGGAAGCCCTTCGTGGCCGTGACGGGCTGCGTGGCCCAGAACGTGGGCCGCAAAATGGCCGCCCGGTTCCCCTGGGTCCGCTTCGTATCGGGCCCCAGGCACATCGGTGCCGTGCCTGACGGCCTGGAGAAGCTCCTGGCCTCTCCGGGCGAAACCTTCCTGTTTCTCGACGACGACCCCAGGGCCTTTATCGACCTGCCCGGGGCCCCCGTGGAACGGGTCAACCCCTGGAAGGCCTTCGTCACCATTGCCCACGGCTGCGATAACTTCTGCTCCTACTGCATCGTCCCCTACGTCCGGGGCCGCTTCGTCTCCCGTCCTCCCGAGGACATCCTGGAGGAGATGAGAACCCTCGCGGCCGACGGAGTCCTGGAAATCACCCTGCTGGGCCAGAACGTGAACAGCTACGGAAGCGACTTTTCCGACGGCTACACCTTCGCGAACCTTTTGAGGGACGGCGCCCTGAAGACGGGAGTCCGGCTCCTCCGGTTCGCCACCTCCCATCCCAGGGACTTCACTCCGGACATCGTGGAGACTATGGCGGAGCATTCACCGGTGATCTGCCCCTCCATCAACCTGCCCATCCAGTCCGGGAGCGACCGCATTCTTGCCCTCATGAACAGGGGATACACGGTGGCGCAGTACCGGACTGCGGTCTCATCCATACGAAGCCGCCTGCCCGGGGTCGGCCTCACCACGGACCTCATCGTAGGCCACCCAGGCGAGACTGAGGATGATTACAGGGAATCTCTGAAGGTGCTGGAGGAATTCCGGTTCGACCTGGTTCACTCCGCCGCTTACTCTCCCCGGGAGGGCACCGCGGCGGCACGCCGGGAGGACCAGGTTCCCCACCGGGAAAAAATGGCCCGGTTGAACGAAGTGAACATCCTCCAGTCCAGGATTGCCCGGGAAATCAACGAATCACTGGTGGGCAGCGTCTTTCCTGTGCTGCTGGACGACTTCGCTCCCCGGGGAGAGGGACTCCTGCAGGGGCGGACTCCCTCCGACAAAGTGGTGCTCGTGGAAGCGGAGGAGGAAATGCTCGGCCGGTTTGTCCGGGTGGAGATCACCCGGGCGGACAACTGGTGCCTCTCCGGCCGGATCGTCGAAAACGGGAAATAGGGGGAATGGTCAGTGAGGAAGGGGTTTCTCTCCGATCCGAAATACCAGGGGCTTGCCTTCTTCGCCCTGGGAATAGGGTGCTTTGCCCTTGCGGGAATACTTGTGTTCCTTTTCTCGGGTCGCTTTGTGGACCGTCCATCGGGAGCGAAGGCGGGTCCCGCCCTCTCCATAACCGTGCCTGCGGACAAGCCTTCCGGACCGCCGTCGGGAGAGATTTCCCGGCCCGCTCCGGAACCTCCGGAGGCGAAAGAGTGGGTGCTCTACATCACCGGCGGCGTGGCATCGCCGGGAGTCTACTCCCTCCCTCCGGGGAGCAGGGTTCACAACCTTGTGGACGCCGCAGGAGGACTGCTGCCGAACGCTGATCCGGTGAAGGTCAACCTGGCCGCTCCCCTGGCGGACGGGGTGCACGTCCATGTCCCCCTGGCGGGTGAGGTCGGCGGAAAGAACGACATCCCGGTTCCTTCGGCACCTCAGGACAGCGGCTTCCTCCGTCCGCCCGCAATCCCGGGGGGCAGCGGCGGCGGTGCCGTGAGAGTGAACACCGCATCCCTGGAAGAACTCCAGCGTCTTCCCGGGGTCGGGCCGTCCATTGCCCGGGCCATCCTTGAGTACCGGACCCGGAAAGGCAGGTTCACTTCCCTCCAGGACCTGCTGAAAGTGAGCGGAATCGGACCGAAGAAGCTGGAGAGCCTCAGAGACCACGTCGACCTGAGATGATCCCCCTTCCGGGACAGAACGAGGGCATCGCCAGAGCGCCCCTCCTTTTCCTTCTCGGAGCGGTCTTCACGGCCCTCGCCCTCGGGGACAGGGGAATGTCTCCCTCCGCGGCCGGAGCTGCCGCGTCCCTGCTGTGTCTCGGGATCCTTCTCCTTCTTTCCGGCCGCAGGCCGGCCCGGTTTCTCTCCTACTGCCTTGCCCTGACCCTTCTGGCGTTCCTGTGTTCCTTCCTTTCAAACTGGAGAATTCAGAGCTTTTTCGTATCCCGGGAGAGGGTTCTCGACGGCGGCGAGGTGATCCTTGAACGTCCGTGGGGATCCTCGAGGGCCGTGGTGGTGGACGGCGCGGCGGGACGGTACCTTCTTCGGCTCCGGCCGGACCAGTCCGTCATGGAAGGGGAGACCCTCACCTTTGTTGGCGAGGCCGTTCCCTTCAGGGTCAGGGAGGACTCACCTTTTCGGGAAGACCTGTACTGGAGAGCCCGGGGCGTGTCAGCCGAGGTCATCCCCGACGAACTGCTCTCCCGGCGGGAGGGAGTCTTCGGCCTGCCCTCCCTCCGGACGGCCCTTCGCAGAAATATCCTTCTCAACCTTCCTCCCGCCACCAGGGGGTACCTTCTCGCCGCCTTTCTCGGCGTGCGGGATCCCTCTCTCGCCGACGACCACAGAACCTGGGGGACGGCCCACCTCCTCGCCGTCTCCGGCTTCCACGTGGGGCTTGCCGCCGCGGCCGCCTGCAAACTTCTCTCCCTGGGCGCCCTTCGCCGGAGGCTGTCCTTCCGCGGACGGATCCTCGCGGCGAGCCTCATGCTCTGGGCTTACGCCCTGATGGCGGGCGGAGCTCCCAGCGCCCTCCGGGCGGCCCTCATGATCCAGTCCGTTCTCCTCGGCTATGCCCTCGGGCGGAAGGGGAGCCCCCTGAACGCCGTCTCACTGGCGGGACTTCTTCTCCTTCTCTGGAGGCCCGAGTGGTACGCAGACCTCGGATGGAGGCTGTCCGTCACGGCAGCCCTTCTTCTGTCCGCCCTTGCCGAACGGGGCGCGGGCTGGAGGACAGCCCTCGCCGCGAGCCCCCTCGTCTGGCTTGCCACCTACCCCCAGACCGCCGCAGCCTTCGGCGCGGTCCCCCTCTCCGGCATTCTGGTCAACATGGTGGCCCTCCCGGTCTTCGCCTTCCTCTACCCCTTCGCCGCGGTGCTCTCCATACCCGCCCTGGCCGGGATACCCGGAGGGTATTACCTCGCCGGAGCCGCCGAGGGGCTCTTCCTGCTCTGGCAATGGACGGCGGATGCTCTCACGTCATTCATCCCGTGGTCGGCTTCCTGGTCGCCCGCGGTTGCGGCAGCGGGAAGCGCCGCCTTTCTTGCCGTCCTCGCCCTCGGCCTCTTCCGGCCGGGACTCCGGACCTTCGGGGGAACGCTGCTTGTGCTCCTCGCCGGGATGTTTTTTTTCTGAACCTCTGCCGTCAACAGGCGGACCCGTTCTTTCCCGGCAGTGCTCCCGGAAACGAAAAGCGCTCCCCCGGGGAGAGCGCCGAAGAAAGATCCGATATTTCCCGGATGCCCCCGCAGGGGGAGGTTTACTGCCCCAGCAGGTTCAGCACGTTCCGGGGGGCCTGATTCGCCTGGGTCATCATCGCCATGTTCGCCTGCGTCAGAATGGAAATCCGGACGTAGTTCATCATTTCTTTTCCGAAGTCCAGGTCCCGAAGGCGGGAATCCGCCGCCGTCAGGTTCTCCGAAGCCACAGCCAGAGCAGAAGCGGCGTGCCCCAGGCGGTTGGTCAGTGCCCCGATCCTCGCCCGCTGCCGGGACACCCTGTCAATGGCCCTGTCGAGAATCGTCATCGCCCGCCCGGCGCTGTCTCTGTCAGTAACCCGCAGGTCGGCCACTCCAAGGGTTTCCGCATCCATGGCTCCCAGGGAGAGCAGCAGATCTTCACCCTGGTTCGCCCCTATCTGCAGAACTGTGGAGTTGTCCGCGAGGTGCACCGTCCGAAAGACCTGGGAGCTCATTCCGGTGATGAACCGCCCGCTCTCCCTGCTGTACCGGATTCCCAGGACGCCGAGAAAGGAGTCGAACCCGAGCCGGATCGCATCGCCCCAGATACCGCCGAGTTCCTTGCCGCCTTCGATCTTCAGGCCGTGAGCGACTGTACGGCCCGAGTGGGCATCTGTGACGGCGACGGTGAACATGGTTTCTTTCGCTTCGTTGATGACCGTCATCCCCAGGGCATTCAGGATCCTCTCGTCTCCATGGAATTTATAGGCTCCCCCGGCGCCGGAAAGGGCGGACCGGAGGATCATTGTCCCCTCTACGGCATCTATCCGGTTCATCCCCGCAAGAGGTCCCGTGAAGGTGGCGAACTTGTTCTTGTCGGAGGACGACATCAGGTGCTTCATCGTTCCGTCGCCGAGTTCACTGTAAATGAGATTGTTGAGGCGGTCCAGAACCGTGTGGATTTCGTCGTTTCCGTACAGCGTCAGTCCTGCCTCCCTGTTCCCCTGGCGGATGAGGATTGTCGCAGGCTCGTCAAGGAGGAACTTGCCGTTGGCATCCCAGAACTGTTCCATATCCTCCAGTCTTGAGTAGCGGTGGGCCACCCCGCCGTCAATGCCTTCCCGGTAGACGGAAGAGAACACGGCGGCGTCGCGGACGACCCTGGGAGTATCGTCCGTCCCGGGTATGCCCGTCGGGGTTCCTCCATGGAAATCACCGAAGCTGAGAGAGACCGTCCCATCGTACACCTTGCCCCCGGGAACGCTGTTCATGCCGTAACTGAACGGGGACGGTCCTGTCTGGTAGGTGTGCAGAACGGTTTGGCGGTTGTCCAGCACCCCTTCATCAAAGCGCCAGCTCATCGGGTAGAGCCCCGAGTCCGTATTGCCGCCGAAAAGATTGATTTCATCCACGGCATATCGGTTCGTAACCGGGTCCATGTCGGAGCGGCCGTCGGCAACCAGCGAGAGTGTGAAGCGGTCTCCCTCCCGAAGGCGGCTGATGTCAGTGAAGTCGAAGAAATTGAACCGCAGTCCGTCGAAGTCGGGCGAGAAACGGAGGATCACGTCGGTGTTGCTCTCGTTGAGCCCGTATACTTCGGACTCCACGTAGCGGTACCCGCCGTCCCGATCCATGATGTGCCCCTGGATGCGGAATCGTGCGCTGCCGTTCATCACCTCGAGCACGTCGAACAGCAGCATTGCGTTCCGTGTTTCGTCCGGGGCATATTCAATCCGCTCCAGGAAGTCCCGTTCCCCCTCGCCGGATTCCATATCCTGGAAGAAAAAGCTGTTGACCAGGGCTCCCGCTTCGGGAGACGTCCTCCCCTGGTAGTTCACTTCCGCCGTGATATAGGGCATCCATCCTGCACCTTCGCCTGCCCGCGTCCCGGCGGCGAAGCCTCCTCCCGCCACGTTCAGCAGCAGTTCGCCTGTGGCGGCGTTCGTCGTGATGTTGCTGTTTCCCGGATCGACGAAAAAACCCAGGAGGCGCATCGCCATGCCGTCTTCAACCCCCGCATCGAAGCGGTATTCCATGGTGCGGGAGGGGGAACCGCCCAGCCCCCACGGATTGGCGTCGATAGTGACGATGGAGTCGGAGAGAAACGCGCCCGAAACGCCCGGATTGCTGTTCTCGTACGTGCCCCCGGCCCGGGCGGCGATGTTGACCACAAAACGGTCGTCCGTTTCGAGCTCTAGGGGTGAAAACGCGTCGAACCGGATTTCCGCGGCCCCGCCGCCGGCGTTCAGGATCAGCGTGTTTGCTGCGCTCACTGTCCCGTGGCCGTTCAGGTCGATGTTTTCCTCGAATTCCACACTGGTTCCGTCGCGGGTGTAGCCTTTCGCCCGGACGTTGTACAGGTTCTGTCCCGTCACGGTGAAGAGGATGGATGCGTTCACGTCTTCCTGCCGCCACACTTCTATGGCCCCCGGAGGAAGAACCGTCCCGGGATCCTTTCCTGCGAGGTAGTAGGACGTCTCTTCTCCGTACCAGGTTTGGGCGTACCACCGGTCGTTTGCCTGACCCGCCGTGTCCCACCCCGCGCCGGCCGCGCCGTAGCGTTCCGATGTACGGAGAATATCGGTGAAGGTGTTCACGCCGTCAAGGCCGTTCTGGATGAAGGATACCCGTGAGACATCGGAGCCGAAGGTACCGACCCCCGTCCGGAAGAGGTGGGGAAGGGCGAAGGTTCCTCCGGCACCGTCCAGTACTCCGTTGTTGAAAATCATGGAGCCGCCGCCGTAGGTATTTGTGCCGGAATTCGGCGAACCAAGGGAGGCGGAGTCGTAGGTGGACCCGGTCGCACCGTCCCGGATGCGGAAGTCCAGCCTGTCGTGCGCCCCGGCTGACGCCGCCGAGGTGAAGAGGGCCCAGGAGTCTCCGGCGGCGAGGTCCATTCCGGTCGTGCTGTCGGGAATAAAGACGGAGGTGAAAGGGAGCGCCCCGATGCCGGTCAGGGGGTTCGACGTGCCTGCGTCGCCCTCCCACCACACGTCGGACCGGGATCCGTTCACGGCGTTTCCGTTCCTGTCGATCCCGGTGTAGGTGGTGGTGACCGATGCCCGGTCGCGGGCCTGCCACGTGGTGCTGTTCGCTGCCGCTCCTGCGGTAATTGAGACCGGTCCGCTCATAAGCTGCGACGTCCCGGTGCTCGGAAGGAACTGAACGCGGCGCCGCTCCGGAGAGCCGTCCGTGTTCGTGATGCGGAGCCTTCCGTTATGATGAGTCCCGTCATACCCCGGAGTACTGGCCGCGTCGGTCCAATCCGCATCGAGGATGTCCAGTCCGTCCAGGTCCGCCCGGAGTTCCTCGATGTTCCGTCCGGCGGAAAGGGTGGCGTAGGCTCTGCCGTAGTCTCTGGAAAGTCCGCTCACGTCGCCGGAGGAGCGGTCAAGGGTCTGGTTCCCTCCGAAGAGTTCGGTAATGGTGCTGCCTGCACCCTCGGAAAGCGAAATCCTGTACCTGGAGGTCACCGTCGAGGTCCGGAGATTGATCTGCCCGGTGCCTCCTCCCGTGACCAGTTCAAAAACAGGCCCCGAGGGGTCGGCGAGATCGTCCTGGCCGAAAGCGCTGTTCGCCGCGGCCTGGAGGGCCGCCTGCACATTGTTGATATCCCTGCTGCCCACGGAAAATGATGTTGTGTATTCGTGCAATACACGGTGCGAGCTTGCCGAGCTCCCGGCCAACAGCATGGTGCCGCCGATTCCCAGTTCCTGCTCGAAGGACTCTGCTCCGCCGTCGGCCAGGACTTGCACCATGTACGAGCCCGAAATACCTCCCGCCCCTGACGAATTGTTGTTTATCTGAAGCCGTCGTCTGCCTCCGCCGAGATCCGACGCGGCAAAGTCGATGTTGTACGCCGCAAGGTCCCCGTCAAGGGCAGCCGCGGCGGAAACAATGTCCAACCCGCCTACGTCGACGGTGTGTTCTCTCTGGAAATCCCGTGCCGTGCCCGTGGCCGTGCCTCCGTCGGCGATGACGCCGGCCAGTCCGAGGTCTGCGGCTCCTCCGGCCCCGGCAATGTCGAGGTCGTCTCCGCTGCCGTTGACAAGGTCGATCCGCCACAGCCCGCCTCCCTCGTCCACGGCGGACGCCGAACCCCATCCCCATCCCGTCAGAGCCGTGTTGATCGTTGCCGCCGCCGCTTGCATGTCCAGGTTCGAAACATCGAGGCTGTGGGTTATGCCGTCCCGGGTGATGGAAAACGAACTTCCGGCGGCTGTCCTGAACGTCGTCTGCAGAGTGACATTTTCAGCAGCGGCAGCCTGGTAGGTGAACTCAAGATTTGCCGTTGACACCGCCTCTGAATAATAGGAGGTGACCAGGTTCACGTCGGAGGAAAGGACATCCCGGCGGTCGACGGAATTTACCCTGAAATGGGTCCACAGGTTTGTCCCGAAGTTCGGATCCGTCTGGAAATCAACGTCGCCGCCGCCTGCGCCTATATTCACAGTCCCGCCGCCCGCGCCGCCGATGTCCGTCCAGGCGAGGCGCGTCTGCGAATTCACCGCTCCGCCGGAGGTTGACGCCGACATGGAAAGGTCCACGCCGGAGCGCCCCATGGGGTCCACGCGGTCGATCACGTCCGTTCCCGACACGCCTCCGGATTCTCCCCCGAAGTACGCCATGAACGGCACTTCGTCCGCAATGCGTACCTGGTATTCGCCGTAGGGAAGGATGTCCGGCAGGGCGCTGGCCTCAAGGCTGAGCACCCCGAGGTCCGCCGCAGGGGTGGTTGTTTCCGTGCCGTCGGCTTCGTGGTAGGAGATGCCTCCGAAGGGAACCTCCCGGGTCTCCAGCCTGTAGTCGCCGTCGATGAGGTGGAGGCTCCGCAGGTTGCCGAGGCCGGAGAACGCCCCGCTCTCGGGGGAGAACTGCACATTCTCCGACACCGTACCATGTTTCAGATAGAAGATGTTCGTCTTTTGCACCTCTCCCTCCCCTGCGGTGGGGGTGATGCTCAGCCTGAAATTTCCCTCGCCCACCACGTTCTGGCCGAAGGCGTCCCTGGAGCGGAGCGAACCGTCCACGAACACTCTGATATGGGGGGAATCGGTGCTCCAGAGTACGGAGGCATCTCCGGAGAGCAGCTGTTTGCGGTTGAACTGCGTAGTGGACGAGATGAGGGTGATCTGTTCCTTAAGCTGATCAATCTCCTGCTGAAGGTAGGTCCTGTCCTGGAGGGTGAGGGTATCGTTGGCTGCCTGCACGGAAAGCTGTCGCATGCGCTGGAGAAGGGCGTGGGTCTCGTTCAGCCCGCCTTCGGCCGTCTGCAGCAGGGAGACGCCGTCCTGGGCATTCCGGACCGCCTGGTCAAGGCCCCGCACCTGGGCGCGGAGTTTTTCCGAAATGGCCAGTCCTGCGGCATCATCGGCGGAGCTGGTGATGCGAAGTCCTTCCGCGAGGCGGCGCATGGCTCGGGCGGAGCTTTGCTCCAGTCCTTTGGCTGCATTGACGGCAAACAGAGCGGAAATATTGGACATGATGCGCATGGCGGGCATCCTCCGGCTGTGGGAAAAAATGAAAGATCTTTGAACATCTTCATTGTACGTCAGGGAAAGACACGATATGCCGTTTACTTCTCGGTTTCTTTCTATCAGCTCTTAAATTTGCCTGTTTTGGTCATTCTTTTGCTTGTATGGTGTCTTTGCCGGTTCAGGCATTTCAGATCCCTGCAAACAGCGACTGTCGGCCGGCCTGACAGATTTCTCCTTCACGGAGGTCCGCTCCCCGCAAAAGGGACGAAATTTCCCTTCCGACAGGGTATAATATCCTGATGTTGAAATCCTTCAAAGAGGAGGACGGTACCATGCTTCTCGTCCTTGACGTCGGAAACACCACCACGGTCATCGGCATCTACGACGGCGAGACCCTGGTGAAGCACTGGAGGCTCATGTCGGAGAGGCACACCTCCGACGAACTGGGCATATACCTGCTGAACCTGCTGGATATCTGCGGCATCCCCCGGGCGTCCATCGACGGGGCCATCTACTCGAGCGTCGTTCCCTCCCTCGACATGGCCCTCTCCGAAGGCCTGAGGGAATACCTTTCCGTGGATCCGGTCAAGGTAACGCCATCCCTTGACCTCGGCATCGAGATCGCCTATTCGCCCAGGCATGAAGTGGGGGCCGACCGGCTCGTGAACTCCGTGGCGGGGAAGGCCAGGTACGGCGCCCCCCTCATCGTGGTGGACTTCGGCACGGCCATCACCCTCGACATCCTGAACTCCGAGGGCGCCTACCTCGGCGGGACCATCTCCCCCGGACTGGTGACCGGCATGGAGGCCCTCTTCGGGCGCACGGCGAAGCTGCCCCAGGTCTCCCTGGAGCCGCCGAAGAGCGTCATCGGGAACAACACCATCGGCTCCATCCAGGCGGGTATCCTCTTCGGCAACGCGGGGCTCGTGGATTTTCTCGTCAGGAAGACCTGGGACGAGCTGGGCTGCAGAACGCCGGTGGCAGCCACCGGGGGCCACGCGGCCGCCATCGCCTCCATTTCCGAAACCATCACCGCCGTGGACCCGTGGCTCACCCTGGAGGGGCTCCGGCTCATCCACGAGAGGAACCGCCCAAGGTGACCCGTTTCCCTCCCGTTCTTACGTCACCTTCCCGGCCCGGATGGGAGACTGGGGGGCTGGTTCTCGATTCCCCCCTGATGCTCGCCCCTCTCGCAGGGGTCACCATCCCCCCCGTGCGGCTTTTTTATTCCCGCCTCGGGGCTTCAGCGACCCATACAGAGATGATCAGCTGCGCAGGGCTGATCAGGACAAACCGGAAAACTGCGGGTATGCTGCAGGTGCTTCCCGGAGAGGGTCCTGTCATCGTGCAGCTTTTTGCCGGAGACCCGGATACGCTCTCGAAAGGAGCTGAAACGGCGCTGGCGGAGGGGACATTGTTTCGTGCCGTGGGCATAAACATGGCCTGCCCCATGCCGAAGGTGCTGAAAAAAGGAGCGGGAGCCCGCCTCCTGGAGAACCCTGACACCGCTTTTGCCATGGTGAAGGCCCTTACACGCTTCGGTTTCCCTGTATGGCCGAAGATACGCAAATGTCCTCCCGGCTACCCCCTGACCACGGAGGAGTTCTGCCGGGGGCTTCTGGACGCCGGCGCTTCCCTGGTCTGCCTTCACGGACGGACCCCCGCCCAGCGGTATGCCGGGGAAGCGGACAGGGATATCGTCGCACGGATGGCTAAAATGTTCCCCGGGAAAATATGCGCAAGCGGTGATGTCTATTCTCCCAGGGACATCTCTTTTTACCTTGATGCTGGATGTTCGTCCGTGCTCCTTGCGAGGGGTGCCGTGGCGGACCCTTTCCTTTTTGCCCGGACCCTGGCGTTTCTCGGCTATGACGTGCATAATATCTACGGAAATCCATCCCCGGATTTTCAGATACTGTTGTTGCTCGATTTCGGCGACGGCGTATCGGCTTTGTGCGGGCAAAGGATGGCGGCGCTTTTTGCTAAACGCATTCTTGCCGGGCTGTTTCGAGGCATGGCTGGTGTGGGCGGTCTTCGAAGGGCTGCCGCATCAGTGTCCTCATGGACGGATCTCCGGGGAATTATTGAACAAAGCGGTGAGTATTTTGAAAGGAGAGAAAAATACAGTGGATGCACAGTATGAAAAGGACGCCCCGAACCGTCTCCCCCAAGGGAACGACGGAGAGGACGAGATCGTCCGCCAGCGGAAGGACAAGCTCGAACGGCTGATTGCCGAGGAGGGGTACAACCCCTACCTCGTGGAGAAGTGGGACCGGAAGCACTCCCTCGCCTACGTGCGGGAGAACTTCAGCCACCTGGCCGAGGACGAGCTTGACGAGTCGGTGACCATCGTCACCGCAGGCAGGGTGATGACCCTCCGCAAGCACGGGAAGGCCGCCTTCGCCAACCTGGCCGACGAGACGGACAACCTGCAGCTTTACTTCCAGTTCAACGCCATGGGCGAGGAAAAGTACACCTTCGCCAAGAAATGGGTCGACTCGGGCGACTGGGTCGGCATCGTGGGCCATCCCTTCCGGACTCAGCGGGGGGAGCTCACCATCCATGTCCGGGAGTGCGTGCTCCTCTGCAAGGCCCTCCGCCCCCTGCCCGAGAAGTGGCACGGCCTGAAGGACACCGAGGTCCGCTACCGGCAGCGGTACACCGACCTCATCGCCAACCCCGAGGTACGGGAGACCTTCCGGAAGCGGTCGAAGATCATCTCCTCCATCCGGAAAACCCTGGAGGACCACGGCACCATCGAAGTGGAGACCCCGATCCTGTCGGTCCTTGCGGGAGGCGCCAACGCGCGGCCCTTCAAGACCTTCCACAACGCCCTGGGCATGGAGATGTACCTCCGCATCGCCACGGAACTCTACCTGAAGCGCCTCGTGGTGGGCATGTTCGGCCGGGTATACGAGATGGGCAAGAACTTCCGCAACGAGGGGCTCGACACCATGCACAACCCGGAGTTCACCGCCATGGAGGTGTACTGGGCCTACGCGGACTACCACGACATGATGGACCTCACCGAGGAGATCATCCGGAACGCAGCCGACGTGGTCTGCGGGGCCGGCAACCCCAGGAAGCTGCGTTTTCAGGACGTGGACCTCGACTTCGACAAACCCTTCAAGCGGGGGAGCATGCTCGACCTCGTGGCGGAATACACGGGCGTCGATTTCCGGAACATTTCCGACGACGACGAGGCCCGGAGGATAGGAAAGGACAGGGGCGTGGAGATCAAGGGGACCGAGAGCCGGTTCACCGTCCTCAACCTCATGTTCGAGACCTTCGTGGAAGAGAAGCTGATCCAGCCTACCTTCGTCACCGGGCATCCCACGGAGATCTCCCCCCTCGCCAAGAGGGACCCGGAAAACCCCGACTACACCCGCAGGTTCGAGCTCTTCATCTGCGGCAAGGAAGTGGCCAACGCCTTCAGCGAGCTGAACGACCCCATCGACCAGCGGGGCCGGTTCGAGGACCAGCTCAAAAAGAAGGAAGCCGGCGACGACGAGGCCCACGATTTCGACGAGGACTTCATCAACGCCATCGAGACGGGCCTTCCCCCCACGGGAGGACTGGGCATCGGCGTGGACCGGCTCGTCATGTTCCTCACCGACTCCAGGTCCATCCGGGACGTCATTCTCTTCCCGACCATGAAGCCCCTGCCTTCCCGGACACGGGAGGACGGCGGAGAGGACGCCGGGGAGTAGGAGGCGGCTCTCCGTGCCCCGGGACGAGGAACGAACACTGGAGATACCCCAGGATGCCCGGCGGCGGGCGGCTTTCCTGCAAAGGGAGCTCGCCCGCCACGGGCGCCTCTATTACGTGGAGGACGCTCCCGAAATACCCGACGACGAATACGACGCCCTGTACCGGGAGCTCATCGAACTCGAGGCCGCCTGGCCGGAGCTCGCCTCCCCCGAGTCGCCCACGAAGCGGGTTGGTGCCAGGGCGAGCGAACGGTTCGAGAAGGTTCCCCTCTCGGTGCCCATGCTCAGCCTGGACAACGCCCTGAACGAAGAGGATCTGGACGGCTTCCTGAACCGCACCGCTCCCTGGGCGGCGGGAGGCTATGTCTGCGAACTGAAGATCGACGGCCTCGCCGTTTCCCTCACCTACGAGGACGGCGCCTTCGTCCGGGGAACGACCCGGGGCGACGGACGGGTGGGGGAGGACATCACCGCCAACCTCAGGACCATCCGCACCCTTCCCCTCACCCTGTCGGACTTTCCCCGGGGCCGGGTGGAGGTCCGGGGCGAAGTGCTCCTTGAGAGGAAATACTTCGCCGTCCTCAACGAAGAACGGGAGGAGCGGGGAGAGCCGCTCTTCGCCAACCCCCGGAACGCCGCCGCCGGAAGCCTCCGGCAGCTCGACCCCGCGGTCACCGCCGGAAGAAGGCTGTCCATCTACCTCTACTCGGTGGTTGCCCCCGAACGGCTTGGTCTCGCCTCCCAGAGGGAGATCCTCGAATGGCTCTCCCGGTCCGGTTTTCCCGTCCAGAAGGCCTGGCAGTTCTGCCCCTGCGGGGATGCCGTGAAGGAGTTCATCGCCGCCTGGGAAAAGGGGCGGTTTTCCCTTCCCTACGCCACCGACGGCGTGGTGGTGAAACTCGACTTCCTCGGCACATGGAGCGAAATGGGGTCCACCTCCCACGCACCCCGGTGGGCCGTCGCCTTTAAGTATCCCCCGGAAGAAAAGACCACCCGCCTGACCGACATCCTCGTCTCCGTCGGCAGGACCGGTTCCCTCACCCCAGTGGCCGCCCTCGAGCCCGTGACCCTTTCCGGCACGGTGGTCCGGCGGGCGAGCCTCCACAACGAGGACGAACTCCGCCGGAAGGACCTCCGGATCGGGGATCTGGTCCGGGTCCGCAAGGCGGGGGAGATCATCCCCGAGGTGCTTGGCGCCGTGGCGGAGGTCCGGAACGGAACCGAGCGGGAGTTTGCCATGCCTGAATTCTGCCCGTCCTGCGGCTCCCCTGCAGTGCGGCTCGAGGGCGAGGCGGCCCTCCGGTGCATGAACAGGGCTTCCTGCCCCGCCCAGCTCAAGGAGGGGATCCGTCATTTCGCCTCCCGGGGCGGCATGGACATCCGGGGCCTGGGCGAAAGGCTGGTGGAGCAGCTTGTGGACAAGGGGAT
Source organism: Aminivibrio pyruvatiphilus (assembly GCF_004366815.1). Taxonomy (NCBI): domain Bacteria; kingdom Thermotogati; phylum Synergistota; class Synergistia; order Synergistales; family Aminobacteriaceae; genus Aminivibrio; species Aminivibrio pyruvatiphilus. The sequence continues at coordinate 19,927 of NZ_SORI01000021.1, forward strand.
CATCCGCACGGTGTCCGACCTGTACCGTCTTCAGGCGGACCCGGTTGCCGGCCTGGACAGAATGGGGCAGAAATCGGCTGAGAATCTCATCAACGCTGTCGCAGTGTCGAAGGAGCGCCCCTTCTCCCGCCTCCTCGCCGCCCTCGGTATCCGGTTCGTGGGAGCCAGGGGAGCGGAGATCCTGGCGGAGGCCTTCCGGGACGTACAGACCCTAAGCAACGCCCCCGAAGAGATCCTGGCGTCGGTGGAGGGCATCGGGCCCGTCATGGCGGCGTCCATCCGGTCCTTTTTCGCCCGGGAACAGAACAGAAAACTGTTGGAGGAACTGGCGGAGCTCGGCGTCCGGGGCGCCCTTCCCGCAGCGGAAGAACAGCCCGGGGAGCAGGGATCCCGGTTCCTCGAGGGCATGCGCATCGTTTTCACCGGGGAGCTGGAATCCCTGACCCGGAGCGAGGCAGAAACCCTCGCGAAGGGGGCGGGCGCTGCGTGCTCATCCAGTGTGAGCGGAAAAACATCCCTGGTGGTGGCGGGCAAGGAAGCGGGCAGCAAGCTCGCCAGGGCCGCCGCCCTTGGGGTGCGTATCGTGGGAGAAGAAGAATTTCTCGAAATGATCCGCAGCGGAAGGACTTCCTGAAGACCTCTTCAAGAAATACCCCACCGGTCGTTTCGTCGAACAGGAGGAAAAGCCAATGACGATCAGCGAAAAGGACGTTCGGCACGTGGCCGGTCTCGCCCGGCTGCGCGTGGAGGAGAAAGAAATAGAGCCCCTCGTGCGCCATTTTGAAGCCATCCTGGGCCATTTCGCCACCCTTTCCCGGGCACGGGAGGAAGGGCGGCTGAACCTCGACGGGGTGGACCCCTTTCTCTTTTCCGAGAGGGAAGTCCCTCCCCTGAGGGAGGACGAGCCCATCCGGTCCGCTGTCCGGAATGACGTACTGGAAGCCGCCCCGGAGCGGAAGGACAGCTTCTTTGTCGTTCCCCGGATTCTTGAGGAGGAGTAGGCCATGGAACTCTTTGCCCTCTCTGCCGCGGAGATGGTCCGCGGCATAAAAGCAAAGGAATATTCAGCGTCGGAGGTGTTCGCCTCCTGCCTTTCCCGGATCGAAGCCCTTGAGCCGGAACTGTCCGCCCTGCTTGCTCTCACCGCCGCCAGGGGACGGGAAGAAGCGGCCCGGGTGGACGGAATGATCGCCCGGGGCGACGATCCGGGGCCCCTTGCCGGAGTGCCCGTGGTCCTGAAGGACAACATGTGCCTCCGGGGAGTTCCGGCCACCTGTGCCAGCAGGATCCTCGAGGGATGGATACCCCCCTACGACGCGGGAGTAGCGGAACTGCTCGCCGGTGCCGGTGCCGTCTTTGCCGGAAAGGCCAACATGGACGAGTTTGCCATGGGAAGTTCCACGGAGTTCTCCGCCTTTCACCCCACGTCCAATCCCTGGGATATCGGCAGGGTCCCCGGGGGCAGCTCCGGGGGAAGCGCCGCCGCAGTGGCGGCCGGGTACGCCCCCCTGGCCCTGGGGAGTGATACCGGCGGGTCCATCCGTCAGCCCGCGTCCTACTGCGGCCTCTACGGCCTCAAGCCCACCTACGGCCTCGTGAGCCGGTGGGGCCTCGTGGCCTTCGCCTCGTCCCTCGACCAGATAGGCCCCTTCGCCCGCACCGTGGAGGACCTTGCCCTCCTGCTCTCGGTCATCGCCGCTCCCGACGCCCGGGACGGAACCTGCAGCCGCAGGGAGCGGCCGGACTACACGGCCCCCCCGGCCGCCGCCTCCCTCCGCGGCAAGAGGATCGCCGTGGTGAAGGAGCTGGATGCCATGCGGTCCTCCGTGGACCCCGAGGTACGCCGCGTCCTGGAGAACACCCTGAACCTCTGCCGGGAAGAGGGGGCGGAAATAGTGGAGGTCTCCCTTCCCGTCTCCCTCGAGTTCGGCCTGCCCTGCTACTACATCCTCGCCCCCGCCGAGGCGAGCTCGAACCTCGCCCGGTTCGACGGCGTCCGGTACGGTCTTTCCTGCAGGGAAGACGCCCTGCTCGACCTCTACCTGACCACCCGGGGGGCCGGCTTCGGCGCCGAGGTGAAGCGGAGGATTCTCACGGGGACCTACGTGCTCAGCTCGGGGTACTATGATGCCTACTATCTCACAGCCCAGAAAGTCCGCTCCCTCATGAAGGCCGAGTTCCGGAAGGCCTTCGAAGGGTGCGACCTCATCGCCCTCCCCACGGCTCCCACACCCGCCTTCAAAAAGGGCGAGATGGTGGACGACCCCGTCCGGATGTACCTGGCCGATGTGTTCACCCTGCCGGTGAACCTCGCCGAACTGCCGGCCCTGTCCCTCAACGGGGGATTCACCGGCGGAGAAAACCCCCTGCCCGTGGGTGTCCAGTTCATCGCTCCCCAGTGGGGCGAGCCCGAACTGCTGAACGCCGCGGCGGTCCTTGAGCGGGGCCTCGGAAAGGCGCCCATAGCGTCTCTCGGCACAGCGACGGAAGGAGGGAACGCCTCATGACTTTCCGGTACATCCCCGTCATCGGCCTGGAAATTCACGTGCAGCTTTCCACGGCCACGAAAATCTTCTGCCCGTGTTCCACGGACTACATCGGTGCCGAGCCCAACACCAACGTCTGCCCCGTGTGCCTCGGCCTCCCCGGGAGCCTTCCGGTGCTCAACAAAAGGGCGGTGGAACTGGGAGTCCGGGCCGGACTGGCCCTGTCCTGCGCCATCAGGAACCACACGGTCTTCCACCGGAAGAACTATTTCTACCCCGACCTGCCCAAGGCCTACCAGATCAGCCAGTACGACCTTCCCCTCGCCGAGGGGGGAGAGATCTTCATCCCCGGCGACGACGGCCGGCCCCGGCGGATCCGCATCACCAGGCTCCACCTCGAGGAAGACGCCGGAAAACTGGTTCACTCCGCCGCCGACGGACGCCTCGAAGGGGCGGCCCTTTCCTTCGTGGACTACAACCGGGGAGGCGTTCCCCTGGCGGAGATCGTCTCCGAACCCGACATCACCTCCCCCGGGGAGGCTCGGGAGTACGTGGCCCGTATCCGCCAGACCGTGCGCTACCTCGGCGTTTCCGACGGCGATATGGAACGGGGGTCACTCCGGGTGGACGCCAACGTGTCGGTGAAGAAGACCGACGAGACATCAGGAGAGGTACTGTACTGGGGAGAGCGGACTGAGATAAAAAACATGAACTCCCTGCGGGCCGTGGAACGGGCGCTGCAGTATGAAATCCGCCGCCAGACAGCGGTCCTCGCCGGAGGGGGCGCCCTGGAGAGGGAAACCCGGCACTGGAACGACGGCGAAGGGGTCACCACCTCCATGAGAAGCAAGGAGGCCGCCAACGACTACCGCTACTTCCCCGACCCCGACATCCCCCCCATCGTAGTGACGGAAGAGCTTCTGGAAAGCACCCGGAATGCCCTGCCGGAACTGCCCTGGGCCAAGGAGCGGCGGTTCGCGGAGGAGTACGGCCTTCCTGAGGCCGACGCCGCCTTCATGGCGGAGAGCCTTCCCGTGGCCCTGTACTTTGAAGAATGCGTCGCAGGCGGCGCATCGCCCCTGCGGGCGGCGAACTGGATCCGCACCGAGGTCTTCCGGGTGATGAACGAGAAGGGCCTCTCCATGGATGCCTTCCCGGTGAAGCCATCCGCCCTGGCGGAACTCGTCGCCCTGGTGGACGGAGGAAAGCTCTCCACCACGGTGGCCCGGGAGGTCTTCGCCTGCCTGGCGGAAGGGAGGTCCCTCAAGGACGCGCTCGAGACGGCCGGAGCTTCTCCCGGAGGCCTGTCCGCCGAAGAGGTGGAACAAATGGTCGACCAGGTCCTTCTGGCCAACGGAGACGTGGTGGAGGAAATCCGCTCCGGCGGGGACCCCAAGGGGAAGAAAATCAAGTTCCTCGCGGGCCTTGTCATGCGGAAGGCCAGGGGCCAGGCAGATGCCGCTGCGGTCTCCGGTATCCTCGAACGCCGTCTGGGAGAGGAACGCTAGGATACCGCTCTTTATTTTCTGCCCCATTTGTTGACGAACGGAAACGTTATGCGTAAGATATTAAAGTTGCCCTCAATGGACTGAGAAAACAGTCCGGGGCAAAGCACGAGACGCCGGAGGAGGTAGTTGGAATGGGAACCCGTCAGCCTGAGAACACTCGCAGTATCGCAATAGCGGCCCACGGAGGGGCAGGTAAGACATCCCTCGTCGAGGCCATGCTTTTCGATAACGGCATCACGTCCAGACTGGGGAAGGTCGAGGACGGCAACACCGTAAGCGATTTCAGCCAGGAGGAACAGAAACGGCAAATCTCGATCAATACTTCCCTTATCACCATGGAGCGCAAGGGCAGACAGCTCTTCGTCCTCGACACCCCGGGATTCGCCGACTTCGTTGGAGAAATGCGGTCCGCCATCCGGGTGGCCGACTCGCTGCTCATCGCCGTGAGCGGTGTCAGCGGCATCGAAGTCCAGACCGACAAGGCCTGGGAAACGGGAAGTGAATTCAATCTTCCCACCGCGTTCTACATCTCCAAGCTTGACCGGGAAAACGCCGACTTCGGCAAGGTCCTGAACGATATCCGGTCCGACTACAGCGACAAGGCCGTGGCGGCCTTTCTGCCCGTCGGTGCGGAAGCCTCCTTCAAGGGAGTGGTGGACCTCCTCGGGAACAAGGCATATATGTATGAAACCAACGGCAGCGGCAAATTTACCGAGGGCGACATCCCCGCCGACATGGCCGACGAGGCCGCCCAGGCAAGGGAATCCCTCGTGGAAGCCATTGTCGAGGCCGACGACGAACTCATGATGCGCTACCTCGACGGCGAGACCATTCCCGTGGAGGAGCTCCTTCCCGCTCTCAGGAAGGCCATCGCTTCCCGCACTGTTCTGCCCGTCTTCCCCGGCTCATCTACCCTGAACGTGGGCGTTCACCAGATCCTCGACTTCATCGCCGACTTCTTCCCCTCGCCCCTGGACTCCAGGAGCCGCCCCGCCCTGAAGGGGCAGGAAAGCGTCGAGATCGTCCCCGATCCCGCAGGGCAGTTCTCGGCCATCTGCTTCAAGGTCATGGTGGACCCCTACGTAGGCAAGCTCTCCTTCATCCGGGTCAACTCCGGAAACCTCACGTCCGACAACACAATTTTCAACGTGAACAAGGGTGAAGAGGAACGGATCAGCGCCTTCAAGTTCATGACCGGCAAAGAGGGCAAGGACGTCAAGGAGATCACCGTGGGCGACATCCTCGCCATTCCCAAGCTCCACAGCACCCAGGTGGGGGACAGCCTTTCCGTGAAGGGCTCCACCGTCACCTTCCCGCCCATCGACTTCCCGAAGCCTGTCTACAGCGTGGCCATCATCGCCAAGAGCCGGGCCGACGAAGACAAGCTGGGCAACGCCATCCACAAGACCCTTGAGGAAGACCCCAGCCTCACCTTCGAAAAAAATCCCGAGACCAACGACAGCGTTCTCTCCGGAATGGGCGACATGCACATCGACATCGTCCTTTCCCGCATCAAGGAGCGTTACGGCGTGGAGCTTGACACGAAGACCCCCCAGGTTCCCTACCGGGAGACCATCCGGAAGACCGCCGAAGCCCAGGGCAAGCACAAGAAACAGACGGGCGGCCACGGCCAGTACGGCGACGTCCACGTCCGGTACACTCCCCTCGAGCGGGGAGAGGGCTTTGTCTTTGAGGATAAAATTGTCGGCGGCGCCATCCCCAAGGGATTCATTCCCGCCGTCGAGAAGGGCCTTCGGGAAGCCCTCGTCAAGGGCCCCCTTGCCAGTTTCCCCGTGGTGGACTTCAAGGCCACCCTCTTCTTCGGCTCCTACCATGACGTGGACAGCTCGGAAATGGCCTTCAAGCTCGCTGCGCGGCTGTCCTTCAAGAAGGGCATTCTCGAGGCGAACCCTGTGCTCCTGGAACCCATCATGAACGTGGAAGTCACCGTTCCCGAGGAGTATCTCGGCGACGTCATGGGCGACTTCAACGGACGGAGAGGACGGATCCTCGGCATCGACAGCAAGGGACACCAGCAGGTAGTCAAGGCACAGTGCCCTCTCGCGGAGATGTTCCGCTACGCCATCATCCTCCGCTCCATGACCTCCGGCCGGGGAACCTTCACCATGGAATACGACCACTATGAGGACGTCCCCGCCGAGATCTCGAAGAAGGTCATCGCGGCCCACAAGCAGGAGGACGAAGAGGAATAGGGTCCCCCGAAATCACGGAAAGAATCCGGAGCCCCGCGCCAGCCGCGGGGCTCCGCCTATAGGGAGGTGGAGAACCATGAAGAAAAAAATCATCGTCGTCGGGGCGGGAGGAGCAGGCCTTACCGCCGCGGTCGCGGCGGCCAAAAAAGGCGCAGAAGTCCTGCTGCTCTCCAAGACAGCGTGCGGAGATGCGAACTGTACCGCCTATTCCGGGGGCCTCTTTTCTCTCTCATCCGGAACGGTGACCCCGGATGACCACTTCCGGCGGATTGTTGAGACAGGCCGGGGGGTGAACGACCAGAAGCTTGTCCGGGTGCTGGCCGAAGAATCGGAAAAAAGTCTGCGGACCCTGGCGGACTGGGGCGTCACTCTGAAGATCAGCGACTCGGGGCATGCCACAGTGCGGAAATCGGCCCCGTCGGAGATCATGGGCGGGGGAGGACTGACCAGGGAACTTACCGCCATCGCGAGGGCGGAAGGAGTCTCCATCCTCGAAAACTGTGCCGCGATGAAAATTCTCGTTGGGGAGAGAGGGGCGGAAGGACTGGAGTGGGTGAACTGGAAAACGGGGAAACAGTACCGGTCACCGGCATCCGCCGTCATTCTCGCCTCCGGCGGGGGAGGCAGAATCTATTCCCGGACGGACAACCCCTCACGGATGACCGGCGACGGATACGCCCTTGCCCTCGAAGCGGGGCTCAGTCTCGTAGACATGGAATATGTTCAGTTCTACCCCCTGGGCTGGAAAGACTCCGCCTTCCCCCTGTGGATGGTGGGGCTCACCATCCTGGACTACATTCCCGTCACCGACGACATCGGCAGGGAATTTCTCCGGGAGGCCATTCTTTCCTGGGGGCTCTCCTCGGGGAAGGAGGCGAACTACTTCGCAAGGGACAAAAGCGCCATCTTTCTCTCCCGCCACGAGCGGCAGGGAGGAAAGACCCTGCTTCACCTGGAGGACTTGGGGGAAGAGATGCTGACCATTCCTGATGTACGGGTATCCCTCATGATTGACCTTCCCCCGGAGCGCCGGACCGGGCCGGTGGAGCTTTCACCCATCCAGCACTATTTCACTGGAGGAATACCCATCGACACCGGGGGACGGACCGCCCTTCCGGGGCTGTACGCCTGCGGAGAGGTGACCGGAGGCGTGGACGGTGCCAGCCGCATGGGAGGCAACGCCCTGACGAACATCGTCACCTTCGGCCTCCGGGCCGGCAGATTCGCGGCAGAAGAGGCGGCGGAAGGCAGCACCGGGGACATTGCGGAAATCCGTGCTGAACTGTCCTTCCTCGCCCCCGAAGGGGGTATCCGCCCCCGGGAGGCCAGGGAGCGGCTTCAGGCTATCGTCCAGGAAGGGCTGGGCCCCTGCAGGAGCGGCGAAGGTCTCCGCCGTTGCCTATCAGCCATGGAGGAATGGAAAGGCTCATTCCCGCCCCTGAAGGCGGAAGGTCCCATGGATCTCCTCCATGCCCTGGAGATGAAGGGCCTCTCCTGTACAGCCGAGGCGGTGGCCCATGCAGCCCTTCTCCGGGAGGAAAGCCGGGGCGTCCACTTCCGGGACGATTTTCCGGAGGAGCGGGAGGAATGGGTGTCCCGGATCCTGGTCTCCGCCGAAAAAGGGAAGCTCAAAGCAACGAGGGAAAACTAAGGGGAGTCGAAGAAAAAAGGAGGAGCGGGAAATATCCCGCTCCTCCTGCCGTATTGCCGCAGTTCGTTAGAACGTGTCCTGGGGAGCCCACATCTCGAGGAAGTTGAAGCTCCTGTCCTTCCAGATCATCATGGCCGCGGGCTTGTTCAGCGGATTGTGGGTCTCCTTGTCCACCGTAAGGGTAAAATGGACGAGGCGAAGGTCTTTCGTGTTTTCCATGGCATCCCTGACCGCCACGGGATCCGCTTTTCCCGCCTTCTTGATCGCCTCGGCCACCCAGGTGATGAGGTCGTAGGAGTTTGCCACGTTCGAGGGCTCGGCGGCGGGCCTGCCGTATTCCTTCTCGAACCGGGAGAGCAGGAGAACCAGCTGCGGGTTGGTCAGGTCCATGCTGTAGACCCAGTAGCTCCCCTCCATGGCGTCTCCGGCTATTTCGTGCATGCTGGGGCTGAAGCCGTCCCCTCCGATGAAAATGGGCTTCCAGTCCAGTTCGGCGGCCTGCTTCATTATGAGCCCCATCTCCTTGTAGAGGATGGGAAGGGCCACGGCTTCAGCTCCCGTCGCCTTCATCTCCGTGAGCTGAGCCCGGAAATCCACGTCGCCGCCCCGGAATCCCCAGACTCCCTTCAGGTCGCCCTTGAGCTCAGCGAACCGGGCCGTGAAGAATTCTTTCAGGCCTTCGGAGTAGTCGCTGCCCACGTCGGTGATGACCGCAGCGCTCTTGACCCCCAGCCTGTTGATGAGGTAGTCCGCCATGACCTTGCCCTGGTAGGGGTCGGTGTAGCTCATGCGGAAGGTGAACGGACGTACCTGCCCTGTCTTCGGGTCCACCGTCACGGCTGGGTTGGTGCTCGCCGTACCGATCTGGGGGACTCCGGCGGCGGTGACCACCGAGGCGGTGGCGATGTTCAGACCGCTGTAGTTGGTGCCGCCGATGGCCACCACCTTGTCCTCGTGGACAAGCCGCCGTGCCGCCTGGATGGCATCCTCCTGCCGTCCGCGCACGTCGTAATAGATCAGCTCAAGGGGGCGTCCGAGCACTCCGCCGGCCTCGTTCAGTTCCTTCACGGCGAGAAGGGCTCCGTCCCGTTCATGCTGTCCCCAGGTTGAGCCGTCGCCGGTGAGCGTGGCCAGGTAGCCGATCTTGATGGGTTCGCCCGACGGAGCCGCACAGGCCGCGGCGCCGAAGGCGAGGAGTATCGCAACTGCAAAAGACAGACCATATCGTTTCATTATTTCGCCTCCCTGCAAATTTTCCGCTTAGTCTAAAGGCGGCTGTTCTCCGTGTCAATAGGCTGACAAAAAATCAACAAAAATTCAGAGGGCGGCAGAAGCCGCCCTCTGAAAATGTGAATGATGGATTTCTGCAGTCTCAGCGGGCTACAGGGTTCGAGGGAATTTTTCCTCCCGATGGAAGAGTCGCTCTTGAAAGAAGGTCACAGATGTTCCTTCCCGTTTTTTTCGCCAGGGGTCCCTTCCGGACGGCGAGTTCCCTGCCCTCCAGGTTCACCGTGGTGCCTTCCTTTTCAGGCCACGGAAGAAGAGGCAGAAGGACCGACGCTTTCTCTGAAAGAGGCGAGGAGTCGGCGGAGAGCACCGCAAAGTCGGTGCCGCGCAGATCCTCTTCCGAGAAGCCCGCCTCTTCCGGGGTGATTCCGATGAAGAGCATCCCCGACGGCCTGTTCTTCTTAGCCTCGCCGGCAGAGAGAACTCCGGGAAGTACGGAAAGCAGCCCCGCCGTTCCCGCTCCCCTGAAGAGGAGGAGGTACCGGCCCCCCTGAAGGGTTGCGGCAAGGCTGAAAGAGTCACCCGCAGGCTGTCCCGGTCCCAGAAGAGTGACGGGGTGTTTCGCCGCTGCGAGAAGACCGGCGGCCTTTTCAAGGGATCCGGGGCACAGGCCCGCTTTCCCTGCCATGGCCGCGAAATCGGCAGGAACCTTCTCCCTGGCTGCCTTCACGGCATCAGTGAGAGCCCGGATCGCTTCCGCCTCTTTGCCCGCTTCGGGAGCGAGGATCACGGCGTCTCCCCTGTCAAGAATGCCGGGGGTGCCGCCGAGACAGACCACGGCTGCCTGGCGGTGCCGCATGGCCCTCCGGAGCCACGATGTCAGAACGGGCTGGTCTTCGTCGGTGTTCGCCCCCAAAAGCAGGAAGGCGTCCCCTTCGCTGAAGGAGGCGTAGGAGGCCCGGATAATATCCTTTCTCTTTTCCGCCTCGGCGAGGAAGGGCAGGAATTCCGCTCCCTCGGCCGCCGAAATGACCGCTTCGGGCGTACGGAGCGCAGCGTAGTCCCGGAGAGCTTTCGCCTCCTGCAGGGTGAGGTTCGTCCCCGCCACGTAGGCCGCGCCCTTCGTTGCCGCAAGGCGGTCGAAGGCGGCCACGGCTTCGTCGAGGGACACGGACTCGCCGTTCACTGCCGGGTCGAAGTTTCCCGAGTCCTTCACGTCCCGGAAGCCGTACCGTCCCATGAAGCAGCATGACCCGAAGGTGGGGGCCGTAGGGTTGTCCAGGTCGGTGGTGATCCGGACGATCCGGGAGCGCCTGCGGTCCAGGTTAAGGTCGAGTTCGCAGCCCACGGGGCACATCTGGCAGGTGGTCCTGACGATCTCCGGCTCCTCCAGGTGGGGCCACCGTTCGGCCCGTTTTTCCATGAGGGCCCCCACGGGACAGACCTGGGTGCAGAGACCGCAGAATGTGCAGTCCGAGTGCTCCATGTCGTTATAGAACTGGGGCGTCAGCACCGACTCGAAGCCCCGCTTCGCGAAGTCGATGGCGTGGAAGCCGGAGATCTCGTCACAGGCCCGAACGCACTTGGAGCAGAGGATGCACTTGTCCAGGTTCCGGATATAGTACTGGTTCGCGTCCTCGAACTTGGCAATGTGCTCGCCGGCAAGCTTCTCCGGCTGCACCTCGTGGCTGGTGGCGTATTTCCGGAGTTTGCACTCGAAGACGTCGGCGCAGCCGCATTCCATGCACCTCTTCGCGTCCCGGAGGGTCTGCTCCTCCGTCAGCCCGGGGCTGTACTCGGCGAAAGGCTTTGCGAGCCGTGTCTCTCCGCTCACGTGGGGTACGTGCTCCTGGACGGTTTTTTCCACGTCCCTGAAGTCCTCGGGGCCGAGGTCCGTCCGGACGATATCGTAGAAGAAGGGTTTCTTCGGTGTCCCGTGGGTCAGGTAGTGGTCGAGGGAGTCGGCGGCCCAGTGGCCGTTGCCGATGGCTTCGATGGCGATCTTCGGGCCCGTCTGCTGGTCGCCGCATACAAATACGCCCGGGAGGGGAGTGTCGTAGTCGGGGCCGGCCTTCATCTTCCGGCCGTCGTGCAGTTCCGAGGGCACTCCCGAGAAGTCGATGGCCTGGCCCACGGCGGCGATGACCGTATCCACCTCGAGAACGAAGGTCTCACCGGTGGGCACGGGGCTCCGCCGACCCGAGGCGTCCGGTTCCCCGAGCTTCATCCGCTCGCAGACCACCCGTTCCACCCTGCCGTTCCCCTCGATTGATTTCGGGGCCGCGAGGTAGATGAAGTTCACGCCTTCCCCTGTGGCCTCCTCGATCTCGAGATCGTCGGCGGGCATCTCCTCCCGGCTCCTCCGGTAGAGCACCGACACTTCCTCGGCGCCGAGGCGGCGGGCAGAACGGCAGGCGTCCATGGCGGTGTTGCCTCCTCCCACCACGGCTACCCTTCTGCCGATTTTCACGTCAGGGTTGGTCTTCACGTCGTAGAGGAAGTTGATGCCTCCAAGGACACCGTCCAGGTCCTCCCCGGGCACCCGCATGGGAGAGGACTTCCAGCAGCCCATGGCCAGGATGACGCCGTCGAAATCCCTGCGGAGTTCGTCGAGGGTGATGTTCTTTCCCAGGGTCATGCCGGTGCGCACCTCCACGCCGTGGGCGAGGAGCCAGTCGATCTCCTTCTGGAGGACGGCCTGGGGAAGGCGGTAGTCGGGAATGCCGTAGCGCATCATCCCGCCGAGAAGGGCTTCCTTCTCGAAGATGACGGGCCGGTAGCCTTTCAGGCGCAGGTAGTAGGCCGCGGAGATTCCGGCGGGCCCGCCGCCCACGACGGCGACAGTTTTGCCGTTGTCTTCGATTCCGGGGATGAATCCCGGGGAATCGTTATTGATGGCCCAGTCGCCTACGAAGCGCTTGATCTCCTTAATTGACACGGGCGCGTCGTCCACGAAGTTCCTGCGGCACTTCTTCTCGCAGGGGGCGGGACAGACCCGGCCGATGCATGCGGGAAGGGTGACGTGGTGGTGGAGCACGTCAAGGGATTCCTGGTATTTTCCCTGGGCGGCCAGGTTGATGTAGGCCTGCACATTCCCGTTGGCGGGGCAGGTGAGGGTGCAGGGCGGGCGGCAGTCGCCCACGTGGTCGGAGAGCAGCAGCTCCAGGGCGGTCCGGCGGGCGCTCACTGCCCGTTCCGTCTCGGTCCTGATGACCATGCCCGGAGCGATGGTGTTGGCGCAGGCCCGAAGCAGGGTCTTTGCCCCTTCCACCTCCACGAGGCAGACAGAGCAGCCGCCGTGGAGGCTCAGGTGGGGGTCGTAGCAGAGGGTGGGTATTTCCACGCCGCAGTCGGCGCAGAGATCGAGGATTCTCTGCCCCTCGTACCCGTAGACCGTTTTTCCGTTGAGTGTGACCTTTATATTTTTCTTCATGGCAGCTCGAAATCCTCCCGAAAGGTTATTCCACCGAGATGGCGCCCACGGGGCAGACCTTTTTGCACTGGCCGCAGCGGATGCACTTCTCGTCGTCGATGACGTGGGGTTTCTTCACTTCTCCCGCGATGCAGGAGACGGGGCAGTTCCGGGCGCATTTCGTGCAGCCGATGCAGGCCGCCGGGTCGATGACGTAATGGATGAGGCTGGTGCATACCTTGGCGGGGCACTTTTTATCCCGGATGTGGGCCTCGTACTCTTCCCGGAAATATTTCAGCGTGGTCATCACCGGGTTCGGCGCAGTCTGGCCGAGGCCGCAGAGAGAACCCTCCTTTACCTGGTGGGCCAGGTCGAGCAGAGTGTCCAGGTCTTCCATGACCCCTTTGCCTTCGGTGATCCGCTCCAGGATCTCGAGCATCCGCTTGGTGCCGATACGGCAGAAGGGGCATTTGCCGCAGGACTCCTTCTGGACGAAGGCCAGGAAGAACTTGGCCACGTCCACGATGCAGGTGGTTTCGTCCATGACCACCATGCCGCCGGAGCCCATGATGGCTCCCGTGGCGTTGATGGATTCATAGTCCACAGGCGTGTCCAGCAGCGACTCGGGGATGCAGCCTCCCGAGGGTCCGCCCAGCTGGACGGCCTTGAATTTTTTATTCTCGGCGATGCCGCCCGCCACGCTGAAGATGACCTCCCGCAGGGGCATTCCCATGGGAACCTCGGCGAGGCCGCCCTTCTTGATCTTTCCCGCCAGGGCGAAGACCTTGGTGCCCCGGCTCTTGCCGATGCCGTACTCGGCGAACTTCGCCGCGCCGTGCATCATGATCCAGGGGATGTTGGCGATGGTCTCCACGTTGTTGATGTTCGTGGGCTTGCCGAACACGCCGCTGTTGGCCGGGAAGGGAGGCCGCGGCCGGGGCATGCCCCGACGTCCCTCGATGGAGGCGATCATGGCGGTTTCCTCGCCGCAGACGAAGGCGCCCGCGCCTTCCTTTATATGAATGTCGAAGGAGAATCCGGACCCAAGGATGTTCTTCCCGAGGAAGCCCTTCTTCCGGGCCTGCTCCAGGGCCACGTTCAGGTGTTTTATGGCCAGGGGGTATTCCGCCCGGCAGTAGATGATGCCCTCGTCGGACCCGATGGCGTAGGCCCCGATGGCCATGCCCTCGATGATGCTGTGGGGGTCGCTTTCGAGAACCGAACGGTCCATGAAGGCGCCGGGGTCGCCCTCGTCGGCGTTGCAGACGAAGTACTTCTTGTCCCCCTTCGCCCCGTTGGCGAATTTCCACTTCAGACCCGTGGGGAAGCCTGCTCCCCCGCGGCCGCGGAGCCCGCTGGCGAGGACTTCGTCGATCACCTGGATGGGCGTCATGGACAGTGCTTTTTCAAGGGCCTTGTACCCGTCGTGGGCGAGATACTCTTCGATTTTTTCCGGATCGATGAGGCCGCTGTTCCGGAGGACAATGCGGACCTGGCTGTCCATGCGCTCGTTCTCGCAGGCCTTGCTCTCCGGGTCGAGGATGACGCCCCGGAGGACGATTTCTCCCCGCTCCACGTGGGACTCGGCGATTTCCCGCGCCATGGCGGTGTCCACCTTGCCGTAGGCGATGGATTTGCCGTCCCGCTCCACTTCCACGATAGGTTCCATATAACAGAGCCCGATGCAGCCGACCTTCTTGATTTCCACGTCTTCCCGGCCTGCAAGGATCCCTGTGAGGGTTTCATAAATGGGAACGGCTCCCGCCGCCACTCCGCAGCTCGCCAGTCCCACCTTCACGACAGTCTTGGGCATGATGCGCACCTCCCTATTCCGGCTGGGAAGCCCGGACGGCTTCAAGCACGTCCACGGCTTTTTCCGGCGTCAGTCTTCCGTGGACCTCTTCTCCCACCATCATCACGGGCGCGAGACTGCAGCAGCCAAGGCAGGCCACGAACTGCAGGGTGAACAGACCGTCCTTCGTGGTCTCTCCCTCCTGCACCCCGAGATGACGCTGAAGCTGCTCCCCGATACGGGCCGAGCCCTGGACGTGGCAGGCCGTCCCCCGGCAGAGCCGGACCACGTACCTGCCCTCCGGCTGGAGCCGGAACATGGCATAGAAGGTGGCGACGCCGAACAGCTCCGCAGCGGGGATGTCCAGCTCTTTCGCAATAAAGTCCACCGCTTCGGGGGCGATGTAGCCCATTTCCCTCTGCATATCAGCCAGCAGGGGAATCGTAATGCCCTTTTTCCCCCTGTAGCGGTCCGCGAGAGGGAGGAGACGGATCTCCAGATCGGAACGCGTAAGGGTTGCCGCAGACATGGTCATTCCATTTCCTCCTTGCATATTCTCGGTGAAATACCCCGGATATGGTATGCATTATACTCCCAAGAACAGAATTTTTCTCTCCCGGTGAAATTCGGTATATAATGAACTTGACTGCAAGGACATTTTCCTATATACCCTATATGGGTATATATATCAAGGAGGTGTCGATTGATGATAAAGGTCTTTTCGACGAAGACGTGCCCGTGGTGTACCAAGGTGAAGGAGTATCTTGACGGAAAGGGAGCCGCCTACGAGAACGTGGATGTTCAGGCGAACCGGGAGGCTGCCATGGAGATGGTCCGGAAGACGGGCCAGATGGGAGTGCCCGTCACGCAGATCGGCGAGAAGTATATCGTCGGGTACAACCCGGAGGCCATTGACGCGGAGCTGGCGAATCAGGGACAGTAGCCTGAGAGGAAGGGGTTGACGTCGTGCCTCGAGGTTCGGGTACGGTATCGGAACTGCTCACGTTATCCTATGGAATGGCGGTAAGCGGCGGTGATTCTCTCGTGCCGGGCGGCGCGGTGGATATGGAGGCCGTCGGGGGGTATGAAGACATTCTCCGGAACGGGGATGCCTGGCTTCGGGATTCTGCCTCGGAGGGCCGTGACGGCTTGGGCTGGATCAACCTTCCGGCCCGGGACATTGCAGGCGTCGAGGAAACGGCGAAGTGGATTTCCGGCTTCGACGCCATGGTCCAGGTAGGCATCGGCGGCTCCGCCCTCGGAAACCTCATGCTTCACGGGGCGCTGCTCCCTCCCTACTGGAACGAACTGCCCCGGTCGAAACGGCAGGGTCCGAGGTTCTACATGTCAGACAACGTGGACCCGGCGGACAACCGGATGATTTGGAATCTCATCGATCCGGAGCAGACCGTGTTCACCGTCATCAGCAAATCGGGAAGCACCGCTGAGACCATGGCGAACTTCCTTTTCTTCTGGGACCGCCTCAAGGTGGATCTCGGCCCGAAAAAAGCGGCGGAGCACGTGGTGGTCATCACCGATGAAGAGAAGGGTGTCCTCCGGCCCTTCGCCGACGAGATCGGCTGCCGCCGCCTCGTTCTTCCCGCCGATGTGGGAGGCCGCTTTTCCGTGCTGTCTCCGGTGGGGCTTCTCTCCGGCGCCGCTCTTGGCATATCGGCCAGGAAGCTGCTCGAAGGAGCGGCCGAGATGGACAGAAGGCTCGCGGAGAGGAATACCGTTTTCGAAAACCCGGCCTGGCTGCTGGCCGCCCTCTCCGTGGCACATTACAGGCAGGGGAGGAACATGACGGTCCTCATGCCCTACGAGGATGCCCTGGAGCGGTTCTGCGAATGGTTCGCCCAGCTCTGGGGCGAAAGCCTGGGGAAGAACGGAACGGGATCGACGCCGGTCCGGGCCCTGGGCGCCATCGACCAGCACTCCCAGATCCAGCTCTACACCGAAGGCCCCGACGACAAGCTCTTTACCGTGATGACCGTGGCCGAGCCGGCTGAGGAAATCACCATTCCCGAGACGGAGGAAAAAGCACTGGTCTCCCTCTCCTACCTCTTCGGCCAGTCCATGAATTCCCTGCGACGATATGAGGCCCTTTCGACGGCGGCAGCCATCGCGAAGTCGGGTAAGCCGGTGGTTTCCATCGAGATACCGAAGCTCGACGAACGCCGTCTGGGTGCCATGATCCAGTTCTATGAGCACGTGACGGCCCTGGCCGGGTACCTCCTGGACGTGAACCCCTTCGACCAGCCCGGGGTGGAGCAGGGAAAGAACTACACCTACGGCCTCATGGGGAGACCCAATTACAGCGCCCAGGCCCTCGAGGTGACCGAACTGGCGGAGAAGCTTTCCCTTCGGGAAATATCCGTTTAGAATAACCTGAAAAAACGCCGGCCGCAGGAGATTCAATCCTGCGGCCGGCGTTTTCTGTTCGGCGAAGGCCGGGGTCTAGTCCCACCCGTCCTCCGGTTCGTCCACCCTGTCAGCCACCACGACGCCGAAATTCCTGTCGCCGTCGGTGTACACCGAGAAAGACCCGGAGTATATGCGGATGCCGGCGTGGGAACCCAGAGCGTAGGGGGCGGTGTCGAAGAAGCTCTCGTCGAAGATGTTGTTCTTTGCCCCTTCATATACGGGCATATAGAGGATTCCGTCGATCTCCAGGTCAGTGAAGAAGTGGGTGCCGAAGGAAAGCTCCGGCATGTACCCCTCCTTGGGGAAGCCCACTTCCACGATGCAGGAGCACCTCGTGATCTCGTTGTACTGCACCGGCACGCCGAGAAGGGGGTTGCTGGAACCCACCCTGCCCGGGGCCACGAGAATGAACCGGGATCCCTTCAGGGCTTCGTTCACCGTGCCTATTCCCCTGGCCACGTCGTGGAACCGGGTCTCCTGGGCGTACACATGATGGTCCACGTACACCAGGTAGGGGATGTTCTCCTTCACGCCGTGGGTCACCATCCTGTCAGCCTTGAGTATCACATTCCGGCTCTCAAGGTCGGGAACCGACACAGACTGGGTCTGTTCGCTCAGCCACAGGGGGCGGGCCTGGACGATCTCCACCAGGTCCTCGCTGGGGTGGAAGGCGAACTCCACGTCTGCGGGCACGCCCATCTCCCGGTCGAGGAGGGCGAGGAGTTTTTTCATCCGGTCAAAGAAATGCTTCGACCGGCAGGCAAACTCTTCGAAGGTGAAGCAGACCTTTTCACCGGACCTGATGGTGGAGCCGTGGCGGGACATGGGGGTGAAATATCCCCCGTCGTCGTCGGGGCTGTAGATCTGGGCATATTCGGGGAAACAGCTGTGGTAGGGAAAAATGTCCTTCCAGATGCGCTTTACGTCTACCGTCACCAGGGATTTCTGCTCCCGGTCGATCACCTGGAAATGCTCCTGGGCATGGCGCATGATATTGAAGGGGTTCTGGCCCTCGGGGCGGAGACTCGGCAGGGTCAGGGCGAAAGTCCGTGCGTACCCCCGCTTCGTGCTGGTGGTGCCCATGCCGAAGACAAGGCGGATGATCCCGTCCTCGGAACGGATCCTGGTGGTCCACCTCCGGTAATATCGCGAGAAGCCCACGCCGGCCATGGTGGGGTAGTAGTACCGTCCCCGCCACTTCCCGGCGACCCTCATGAGAATGATCCCCATGCGGTCGTCCCCCAGGCCGTGCTTCAGCCGGTAGGCCACCGCCACGGGGAAGAATGTCCTGGCGTAGATTTTCTTGATGTCCTGTTCCACCTGGGCAGCCCGCTCCTCCAGGGGTGTCTCTCCGTCGTTGAATTCGAAGGTGGAGAGGTATTTTCCGGCAAAGGAGTATTTCAGCGAATCCTCGAGATCACTGCTGCTCCGCACCACGATGGGGTCGGTGATCTTCTCGAGGAATTTCCGGACCGCGCCGCTCACTTCTGCAGGAAGCTTCGTCTGGAGGAAGGCGTACTCTATGACCTCGGGCTCCTCCTTCTTCAGCTCCTCCAGGTCGGGAATCTGGCGGAGCACGTATTCAAATGATTCCGTGGCAATGAAAAGGGACGGGGGGAAGACCACCCGTTTCAGCGTCTCCTCCCTGCTGTCCCGGAGTTTTGCCATGGCAAAAAGCAGCGACCTTCCCTTGCCGCCGATGCTGCCCTTCCCGACGATGAGATGGGCAAAATCGGGATCGTCAAGAGGATCCCAGCGGAAGTAGTGTTCCGTTACGGTGCTGTTGGCTCCGGGATAATCGGACCCTTCGGGAAACGTCCGCCCGTTTTCGGAGGGCGTGGGCCCTAAAGACAGTTCGTCGTTTTTCCCCATGTCATCTCTCCTTCAGGCTCGTCCTCCGGGAGGGACCCGGCAGCTTCCGCCCCTCCTTCGGACCATTTGTCCCGTTCGTCCAGGCACTGAAGTGCGTGTAGTATATTGTACTTTATTCTCGGGTTCCCGGCACTCAGTCCGTCAAGTATACTTTTTGCCCTCACCCGCTCCGTTTCGAGGGAAAAGGGGCAGACATAGGGCAGCACCGGCAGTCCAAGTCGGCGGGCTTCTTTCAGAATCTTCTTCTCTTCCGCGAACACCAGGGGACGGATGACCGTCATGCCGGACCTGCTCTGCCAAAACCTGGGCTGGAAGGCCCTGAACCTGCCTGTGTTGAAAAGGTTCATCAGTGCTGTCTCCACCACGTCGTCCAGGTTGTGTCCCAGGGCCAGGAGATTGCACCCTTCCTCCTTCGCCGCCGTGTTCAGGATGCCACGCCGGATATTGGCGCACAGGCTGCATGGCGACCGTTCATTCCGCACCTCGATGATTCCCACGATGGGGTGGGGGCGGACGAAAAAGGGAATATCGAGAGAAACGCAGAACTCCCGCAGGGACGAGACGTCCGTCTCCCCGCCGGTAATGTCCACGAAGCAGGCGGCGAGCGAAAAAGGAACGGGGCTCCTTCTGCGGAGTCCCGCCAGGGCCAGCGTCAGAACAAGACTGTCCTTTCCTCCGGAGAGGCCGATCATGATCCTGTCTCCTGGGGATATCATCCGGAAGCGGCCCGCTGCAAGGCCGATTTTTTTTCTCAGGGACAGGCTAAGGACGGGTACTGCGGTTCGGGTCAAAGAGCGCTCCTCCTCTGAAAATCAGGAAATCTGTGATAGAATAGTTCTTAAGACCTATGCCGCCGGCAAAAATTCCTTTACCGTACATTCAGGGGCAGCGTCTACTATAGCATAGTCGTATTCAAAGGAGTTGCGGCCGTTTTCGGCCCGCGTGACGGGGGTGGGGAAATGGAACTGATCAGGGTGCTCATAGCGGACGATCACAAACTTTTTCGTGACGGAGTAAAAAAGCTCCTGGAACTGGAATCGGATATCGCCGTTGTCGGAGAGGCAGGCGACGGCGAAGAAGCCCTCTCGCTCATCAGGGAGAAGGAGCCTGACATCCTTCTTTTCGACATCAACATGCCCCGGGTGGACGGCATCCAGCTTGTCCGGGAACTGAACAACATTCCCCACAAAACCCGGTATGTGGCCATAAGCGCCTACGACGACGAGGATTGCCTTTCCGCCCTCTCCGCGGCGGGAGTTCTCGGATTCGTCCTCAAGGCCTCCGGGAAGGTGGAGCTGCTTTCCGCCATCCGCTCGGCGGCCAGGGGGCAGCCCTATGTGGATCCCCGGGTCGCGGGAAAGCTCCTCACCTCCTTCTCCAGGAGAAAAGAGGAGAACGACCAGCTCTACGAGCTTACCCCCAGGGAGAAGGAGATCCTCTACTGGCTCGCCCAGGGCCTGAGCAACACGGAAGTGGCCGACCGGATGGTGCTCTCCGAAAAAACCGTGAAGAACCACGTGAGCCACGTCCTCAAGAAGCTCGACCTCCGGGATCGGACTCAGGCGGCCATCCTTGCATGGCGCATCGGCTTCGCCCAGCTTTCGCCGGAAACACTCTCCCACATCCTGGAGAGCGTCGAGCGGTAGACAGGACAAAGAAGCGGCCGGGGGATCCCTTTCGGGGCCCCCCGGCCGCTTCTTCTTTATGGGAAGGTCAGGAGTTCGATCCCGTACCCGAAAGCTGGCTTACCACTGATGCAAGCCATGAGGCCTGCTGCTGCAGCTTCGCCAGGTTCACCTCCGCCTGGGCGAACTGCTCGTAGAGCCCCCGGGCCCGAAGCTCGAGGCGGGCTTCCGATTCGGAAATTCTCTTGTCTATGGTGGCGATTTCTGTCTGCCACGTGGTGATCTGGCTGGCGATCCGCCCCTTGGGCACCACGGTGCTGCCCACCTCCACCTGGGACGCGTCCACCATGTTGCCCGCGTACTCGTCCATCTGTGTCATGACCGTGTTCATGATGGCGGCCACGCCGTCAGGGTCGTTCCTCAGGGCGTCCATGAACTTGTCGGTGTTGAACTCCAGCTTCCCGCTCTTGCCGTAGTCGGTGCTCTCCGTGGAGATGCCGATCTGGGAGAGCAGGCTGAAGGGGGTGCCGAGCCCCAGGGTGTCCAGGACTCCGTCCGACGCGGCGAGGGAGAACTTCCGGTTCGGCGATGCCTCGATCACGAGCTGGTTGTTGACCACCTTGGCGCTGGCCATCCTGATGGGATAGGTCCGTCCCTGTGGGTCGTGGTTCATTTCGTAGGAACTGTTGATCTTGCCCGCTATGGTCTGCAGGGTATCCGACGGAGTCACCTCGATGGTGGCCGTCCGGACGCCCACCGTCACCGTAAAGGTGGAGTTTCCCGTCTGTCCGGCGCTTTCCATGGTCCCCTGCACGGGGCGCCCCGTCTTCAGGCTGTATTTTGCTGTGACCGGGTTCGTCATTATCTGCCGGATCTGGGACTTGGTCTGCCAGAGCAGGGAGTTTCCATGGAGCAGGCCGAACTTTTTGTAGAAGTCGTCGTTCTTGTACTGGTCGTCCTTCTGGGAGCTGGAAGCAGTCGAAGACTCGCTCAGGCGTATGTTGATCCAGTCCATGAGATCGTTGAAGGCGGTGACATAGTCCTGGATGCCCGTCACGGCCTTCTCGGCGTCCTGGGTGATGTCCATGACCACTGATCCGGGCCCGTTGACGGTCAGCTTTACCCCTTCGATGAGGTCGTCGATCTGGTTGGACGACCTGGTGATGGTGAGTCCGTCGATTTTCACCACCGCGTCCTGGGCGGCAAGGTAGTGGTCTGCCGTATCGTCGTCCAGCTTCAGGAGGGAGAGCAGGTCGGCGTTTCCGTCAAGGCTGAAGACGCTCGAATTCACCGTGTAGGATACCTCGTAGGAGGTTCCCGCCGCGGGGCCGTGACCGTCGATCCAGGTGATCTCGTCGCTTCCGGAGTCCACGGTGAAATCCGTCCCCTCCGCGTAGGTGACGGAGCCTGCCTTGATGGTGAGGGTTCCGTTCGAGGGGGCGTCCTTCGCCACGGTGAACCCGAGCTTGTCCCGGGTGCCGCTGCCCCTGGTGATGGTGCTCTTGTCGGTGGTCTCCCCGAGGCCCGTATTGGCGCTCTTTATGACCAGCCGGTTGTCGATCACCGATGCCGTAATGCCGAGGCTTTCCCCGTAGGCCTTTCCCGTGGCGGGATCAAGGGTCATGTCCTTCGCGTCGTTGATCTTCTGGGCTATGGTGGTAAGGGTGTCGGTGGTCTTGACCTCGATTTCCGCCCTCCGGCCCCCCACGTTGATGTAGAACTTCTGCGCCGAGGCGAGTCCCGCCTCGCTCATGGCAGTCTTGATCTGTGCGCTGAACCGGTTCTGGGCAGTGGCTTTCTGCAGAACCTCTATTTCGTGGCGGCTGACGGCGGCATCGGCTGAGACAGTGGCCGCCACCACGCTCTGGGCGTTCACCCCCGAGAGAACGGTGAATTCGGCAGCCTTCGCCTGGAAGGTGGATGCCAGCTTCAGAGGCGTCACGGCAGACCGCATGGTCTTCATGGAAGCCGAAAATTCGTTGAACAGGCCGATCTTCAGTTCCAGGGTATCCTGCTTGGCAATCAGGGGCTCCTGGGACTTGCGGGCGTTTTCTATAAGCTTGTCCGCCATGCTCCCCCAGTCAATGCTGGAGGAAATGCCGGGTATGGAAAAAGTGGACTGGTAATCACCCATGAAACCATCTCCCTGAAAAAAAGGGTATAGTGCTTCTCTTTCTTATCGGCTGAAGAGGGGGGCGGCTTAAACTATCCGGTTCGGGCACCGGTCATGATACAATGGCTTTCCGGGAATACCCGACGTCCCGGGCTCCTTGCCCGGACGGAGAAACTGCAAGGCAAACTCCACGCAGGGAGGGCTGCATATGAAAATATATCTTGACGGTGAAGAGATCGCCTTTCCGGAAAACAGCCCGTCGAAAGAGGACGTGCTTACTTCCGTGAAGGAAACCCTCGGGAAGAAGGGCATGCTGATCCGCTCCATCGAGGTCGACGGGGCGGAGCTGGACGAGGAAGCCTTCCTCGCCCTGACCGGCGGCACGGAAGCCCGGTTCGGAAGCCGGCCGGTCCGCGATTTCCTTGTCGAAACGCTGGCCGACGCTTCGGAATACCAGCAGCGTCTCGCCTCAGGCCTTGGCAGAGCTGCGGACCATCTCGAGGCCGACAGGACGCCGGAAGGGCTCGAACTTGTCGGGAAAGCGGCGGAGGGAATCGGGTGGGTCCTTCAGATAATCCACAACAGCCAGATTCTTCTCGGGGTGGACGACTCCGAGGTGGGCGGCGGCGGGCTCGGCGAAGTCAAGTCGGCCCTGCTCGCGGAACTCGAGAAGGCCTCCCGCTCCGTGGAGGAGGGCAAACCCCTCGAACTGGCCTACACTCTCCGGTCGGGAATTCTCCCCCGCATCGAAAGCCTCGGCGGATACATCAGCGCCCTGAGGAACATCGGCGACAGCACGGTACAGTGATGGCCCGGGCGGTTTTTCTCGACCGCGACGGCACGCTCATTGAAAATGTTCCCTATCTCTCCGATCCATCGGCGGTGAGACTGTCGGCATCCGGCGGGGAAGCCCTCCGGAGGCTGCGCTCCCTGGGATTTCTTCTTGTGGTGGTCACAAACCAGAGCGGCATCGCCAGGGGGTTTTTCGATGAAACCGCTCTGCCGGAAATCCACGGGAGGGTCGCTGAACTGCTTTCCCTGGAAGGGGTCTCTGTGGACGCTTTCTATCACTGCCCCCACGGCCCGTCTGAAGAAGGCTTCCCGGGGTGTCAGTGCCGGAAGCCTGCTCCCGGGATGGGAATACGGGCCTCGGAAGAACTGGGCATCGACCTCCGGAGAAGCTGGATGATCGGGGACGCCCCCTGCGACTATGAATTTGCGGTCAACTGCGGCTGTCGTTTCGTGCTGGTACGGACCGGCCGCGGAAAAGAAACGGAAAGAGAAATTTCAGCCTTCCCTGCAGTCAGGGAGGACGAAAAATCTGGTACAATGTTCTTCGTCGCCGAAGATCTCCGCGCTGCAGCAGGTATCATAGAACAAGCGGAGTCCGGCTTTTCCGCCGAAAGAGGAGGCTTTTCCTTAATTGACCCTTCGTAAAGGCCTGGTGCTTTTCCTGCTGCTCTCCTTTGGAGTCAGCGCCGTGGTACTCCTGTCAAGCGTGGACGGCGAAACCTGGTCCACCATACTGCGTGCCGACAAGCGGCTCCTGTTGCTTGCCCTCGTATTTGTCCTCTCTGCGTGGGCCTGTGATGCTTCCCGATTCTGCGCCCTCGCCCGGGCCGCCGGGGAAAAAATAGACTTCAAGCTCGGCATGGTACTCACGTGGCTTCACTATTTCGGCTGCGCCGTCACCCCCATGCAGAGCGGCGGCGGCCCCTTCCAGGTCTACGTCCTCTACAAGCGGAAGGTCCCTCTCGGCAAGGGGATCGCCATTACCCTCACCCGGACTCTGCTCACCATCCTCATACTGGGGATCGTGGTTCCCGTGGCGGTCTTCATCGAACCGGAACTCCTCCGGGGACGCCTCTTCCTCAAGGGAGTCTTCTCCTACGTCCTTGCCTTCATCATCATCTCCTGGGTGCTCGTGGTTCTGAGCATCACAAGGCCCGCGATCATCAAGCGGTGGGGCAGGGTGTTCACCCTCTGGCTCAAGCGGTTCGGGGTGGTCAAGCCCGAACGGGTGCTCAAAATCGTCAAGCGGATCAACCTCGAGGTGGACAACTACAACCTCAACTTCCAGATGTTCTTTTCCTGCGGGCTCAAGCATTTTCTCCTGGCGATCGTTCTTTCCGTATTCCACCTGCTCTTCATCTTCTCCGTGCTTCCCTGTCTCATCGCGTCGGTCAACCTGCCGTTCCACTACCTTCAGGCGGTTCTTGCCCAGGCCGTTTTCATGTTCCTGCTGTACTTTGTCCCCACGCCCGGGGCCAGCGGTGTGGCGGAAGGCGGCGGAGCAGCCCTCTTCGGCCTGCTGGTTCCCTGGAACATGGCCGGCGTCATGGCCATCGCGTGGCGGTTTTTCACCGAATATATCGCCATCGCCATGGGCGTGGTGGTGGCTGTGAAGCTGCTTGGCTGGGGCGTCACGGAGGAGCTCTACGAGCATGAGCCTCCGGTGGAGGAAGAAGCCGTGGAGAACGATTTTTCCGACGACCCCGGTGACCGCCGTGAATGATATCCGGGCGGCAGCGTTCAAACTGAGGGGCGGCCTCTGGACCGCCCTTTTTCTTGGAGTGTTCTTCCTGGCCGAACCGGTATCCGCCGGTGCCGTAACCGCCGGGCTCCTTCTCGTCTCCCTCGGGCAGGGGGTCCGCTTCTGGGCCGCCGGGTGCATCACCCGCTACCGGGGTGAACAGGTGGGGGCCGAGCGGCTTGTCACCTGGGGACCCTACGCCCTCGTCCGGAACCCTCTCTACATCGGCAACGGCCTCATCGGGGCCGGCTGGGGCCTCCTTGCCGGGTGGAAGGCCCTTCTACTCTTCGCAATCGCCTTCCTCGTGATCTACGGCCTGCTCATCATTCCCTGGGAAGAAGCTTTCCTGCGGCAGAAATTCGGCCGGGAGTACGAACGGTACATGGAGCGGACCGGGCGCCTCTTCCCAAGGCGGTGGAACGGGGAAGACCTGGACGGTCCCTTCGACCTGTCCATTCTCTGGAAGAGCGAGCGCCACTCGGTCTTCGTCACATTGGCCGGAACGGTGCTCCTGCTCTTCCGGGCGCTGTAGCCTCCCGAAAAAACATTAGGGGCTCCCTGAAGGGAGCCCCGATTTTTTTCTACACTCTTTCCATTATGCCGCCGAAGAGCCTCTGCCACGTTTCTTCGTACACCTGCTTCGGCGGAACATTCAGGGAGGCGAGCCCCTCGGCGATGGCCGTCTGGGCAACGGCCTCGGCCACCCGTGGCGTCACTTCGTCGGAGAACAGGTCCGGGATGATGCACCGCCGGGAAAGGCGCCTCCGGTCAACCGCCCCCGCAATGGCCCGGGAGGCCGCCATGAGGATGTTTTCGTTCAGCCCCTTCGCCCGGACATCCAGCAGCCCCCTGGCGATTCCGGGGTAGGCATGGAGGTTCGGCATGGCATTGGACGTTCCCGTCAAACCTTCGGCGAAGACGGCGGCTCCGGCCTCCGAGGCCTCCTCCCAGGAGATCTCGGGCTCGGGCATGGAGAGGGCGAGGACGATGCTTCCCGGTTTCATGGAGCGCACGTGAGCGGCGCTGATTTTCCCCCTCGACGAGAGGCCGATGAAGATGTCCGCTCCCTTTACGGCCTCGTCCAGGGAGGCTCCTCCCCGGGTTTCGCCGAGCCGTTTCGCCAGCTCTTCCTGGACGAAATTCATGCATCCGTTGCCGGGCCCGATGATGCCGCACTTGTTCAGCACCGTGACCCGCCCCGCGCCTGCGTTGAGCAGCAGCCGGGCCACGGAGATTCCCGCCGCCCCCGCACCCATGATTACGGTGGAAGTGTCCGGCAGCTCCTTGTCCACCAGCTTCAGGGCGTTCATCAGTGCGGCCAGCACAACCACCGCCGAGCCGTGCTGGTCGTCGCAGAAGACGGGTATGTCCAGCTCTGTCTGGAGGCGCTCCACCACGGTAAAGGAATTGGGGCTCGACACGTCCTCGATGTTGATCGCCCCGAAGGTGGGGGCAACCATTTTAGCCATGGCGACGATGTCATCGGCATTCCGGGCGTCGATGCAGAGGGGGATGGCGTTCACGTCGCCGAAGTTCTTGAAGAGCAGGCACTTGCCCTCCATCACCGGCAGAGCCGCCCTGGGGCCGATGTTGCCCATGCCCAGGACAGCCGAGCCGTCGCTGATGAGGGCGAGCCGGTTGCCCTTGCCCGAATATTCAAAAATGACATCCGGATCCTCCATGATTCCGGCGGCGGCGTAAGCGCCCCCCTGCACGTAGGCCATGCCGAGATCTTCCTCGTTCCGTATGTTCACCGTGGGGTAGATCCGGATCTTCCCCCGGGCCTTCCGGTGCAGCTGGAGGGCCTTTTCCCTGTCGATGTTCACTGTGTCGCGCTGCCTCCTTCCCGAATATCCGCCCCTGTCAGGATGTCCTTACTTGAAGAGGGGGAGAAGCTCCTTGAACTCAGGCGTTCCCGACCTGCCCATAAGGTGGTAGATCACCGACTCCACGGGCACCACCAGCGCACCGGCCGCCGCCATCGCCGAAAGGGCCCGCTCGGCCTTCAGGGGGTCCCTGCTCCCGCAGGCATCCGAAGCGAGCACCACCTTCCGGCCCTTCTCAAGCAGGTCGAGCACGGTGGCCAGGATGCAGATATGGGTCTCGATGCCGAAGATCACCGTCACGGAACGGCCCGTTCCCTGCAGGAGCTCTTCAAAAGCGGCTTCGTCGCAGCAGGAAAACGTGTTCTTTTCCATGCGGGGAGCACCCTCCGGCAGTGCCGCCAGAATTTCCCCGTCGGTGGGGCCAAGCCCCCTGGGGTACTGTTCCGTGTACACAAAGGGAACGGAGAGCACTCTCGCCGCCGTTGCCAGCTTCACCGTATTCCGGCGGATTTCCTCCGCTCCGGAAATGGCCGGCAGAAGCCGGTCCTGGACGTCCACCATCACCATGCAGGCAGTTTCCCGCCTCAGTCTGAAAGGAATCATGTATCCACCTCCGCACATATTCTCCGGTTATTGTACCCCATGACCGCTCCTTCCGGTTGCCTTCGGGAAAGGGGCAGGGTACAATACCCTGCGGACAGTCCCTCCGAGCCATGAAACCTACAGGCGGCAGCCCATGGATTCATGGCCGACAGGGTGCTCCCGGAAACGGAAGCGCCTCCCGCACGGCAAGGAGGGAAGGACGCTCGGCGTGCCTTTCCTGCGGTTTGGGGAGAGGCATTTTTTTATGGAAAGGGAGGATTTTCGTGAACTACCTCTCGGAAGGTTTCATTCAAGGACTCGGCCTCATCTTTACCATGGACGAGGAAGTATGGACGGCAGTGATCACCACCCTCAAGCTTTCGTTCCTTTCCATGGCCGTTACCCTCACCATCGGCGTTCCCCTGGGTTTCATCATCGGCTACTTCTCCTTCCCGGGGCGCAGGATCCTCCGGATCACCGTGGACACGCTGCTCTCCATCCCTACGGTAGTGGTGGGACTCTTCGTCTATGCCTTCATTTCCAACAGGGGGCCCCTCGGCGGATACGGACTTCTCTTCAGCATTCCCGGCATGGCCATAGGCCAGACCATCCTGGCCCTCCCCATCGTGGTCGCCCTCACGGCGTCCGCCGTGGAAAGCGTCGACGGACGGCTTCGCCTCACCCTCCTCACCCTGGGCGCCCGGGGAAAACGCCTCGCCCTTTCCACTCTCTGGGAGAGCAGGCACCAGATCCTCCTCGCCGCCGTCACCGCCTACGGAAGGGTCACCGCCGAAGTGGGCGTCTCCATGATGATCGGCGGCAACATCAAGTGGCACACCCGCACCATCACCACCGCCATCACCCTGGAAACGGGCAAGGGAGAATTCTCCACCGGTATCGCCCTCGGAGTCCTGCTCCTCGCCCTCTCCTTCGTTCTCAACTGGTCCCTTTCGGCTCTCCGAAGGAGGACGGCAGCATGAACAGGCAGACCGGACGTCCGGGATCAGCTCCGCTTTACGAGATCGAAGCGCTCGTCTGCGCCTACGAGGATGACCCCGTGCTCCACATCGACAGGCTGGACATTCCGCCTGACGGCCCCACCGCCTTTGTCGGCCACAACGGCAGCGGCAAGAGCACTCTTCTAAAGGCCCTCGCTTTCCTCCTGAAGCCGGCGGCAGGTACCATCCGCTTCCTGGGGGAACCCACGGAAGAACGGGAGAGTGAACTCCGCAGGGAAGTGACCTTCCTCCTCCAGGAGCCCTATCTTCTCCGGCGCTCCGTCTTCGAGAACGTGGCCTACGGCCTCAGGGTCCGGGGAGACACGAACCGCCTCGCCGACCGGGTCGCCGAAGCCCTCGAGATGGTAGGCCTTTCTCCGGACTTCGGCGCACGGGAATGGTACATGCTCTCGGGAGGCGAATCCCGGCGGGTGGCCCTGGCCTCCCGCCTCGTCCTCCGGACGAAGGTCCTCCTCCTCGACGAACCCACCGCCAACGTGGACGAAGAAAACGCCCTTCTGATGGCCCGGGTGATCAGGGAAGCCTGGGAAAAATGGGGCACCGTCTCCCTCATCGCCTCCCACGACATCCAGTGGCTCGACGGCGTCTGCGGAAGGCGCGTCTCCATGAGGCGGGGAAAAATCGAGGGCGTTTCCGCCTGAAAACCGCCCATTTTCTCTCCCCGCTTTTTGTTGTGGCGGGAATGGGTATATGGTATGCTTCCCCCATAATAGAAGTTCCGGAGGATCCTATGACATTCGAACGCGGAAATGAAGAAAAATGGACGGTAGGGGAGATTCTTTCAGCCATGGCGGGAACGGAACACCCACGGTACATCCAGAAAATAGTGACCCAGCTGCAGCAGTGGATGGAGGAATCGCTCACCTCCGAGGCCGCCGAACACGACGGCGATCCACTCTCCGCGCTCTTTGACAGCGTGCTCGAGGCCGACGGGGAGAAGCTCTTTACCCAGCTCGAGTGGGTGGACGACTACGCCGATCTCCTTCCCAACCTCAAGAAACCCTCAGGCCACGAAGATGCCGTCGTGCTCAACGTGGGCCCCACCGATTTCGAGGACAGCCTCCGCATGGCCATCGACTACGCTTCCCTCTTCAACAGGAAGCTCTGCCGGCGGGTGTGGATGATCAGCGACACCTTCATCATCGGCGACGTCTACCGGTACATCTCCCACATCCGGGCCCTCGGCTCCCAGGGAATAGCCTTCCGCTTCCTCCTGGTCACCCCCTGGGGCTGGACGGAAATACCCCTCGCCGCCGACGGCACGCCAGGCAACAGGATGATATGGAACAACCGGAAGGGCGGAGCGGCACCTGGAGAAGACGAAAGAAAACGGGACGACCGTTTGACGAGGTAGGCCCGGGGGTGTTACAATCTTCGCCGTTGCCGGAATACCATCTCCGGCAGCGCGGTGTTTCGGGGCGTAGCGCAGTCTGGTAAGCGCGCCTGGTTCGGGACCAGGAGGTCGGAGGTTCAAATCCTCTCGCCCCGACCATTTGGGAACTGAGGAGAGGTTCCGGCACACGCCGGGACCTCTTTTTTCTCACGAACCATCGGATTGACTAATCCTGACTAATTTGCTAAAATTTTCATCGGAGAGAAAAAATGGCTGACCGGACAGTAGCGCAGAACAGAAAAGCCCGACATGACTACTTCATCCTTGAGACCTTTGAATGCGGCATCGTCCTCACGGGCACGGAGATCAAATCCGTCCGGGACGGCAAGGTCAACCTCAAGGAAGGCTACGCGCTGATCCGGAACGGCGAACTCTGGCTCGTGGGGGTCCACATCTCCCCCTACGAAAAGGGCAGCTACTACAACCACGAACCTCTCCGGGACCGGAAGCTCCTGATGAAGAAGCATGAAATCCTGCGCCTCTTCTCGAAGGTCCGGGAAAAAGGTCTCACCCTCGTTCCCCTCTCTGTGTACCTCAAGGAGGGGAGGCGGGCCAAGGTGGAACTAGCGCTCGTCAAGGGAAAGCTGCTTCACGACAAGCGGGACTCCATCGCGGAGCGGGACGCCAAGCGCGACATGGAACGGGCGGTCCGGCACAGAAACAGGGACGAGTAAACTGCCAATCATGGGGCCGACTGGTCTCGACGGCAAGACGGAGGGTCTGGAAGAGCGGGCCGAGGTCGTCCGAACCTCGTTAAACGCGGACACAAAAACAAACGTCAACAACAATAACTACGCACTGGCTGCTTAATGCAGTCACGTCTTACGCGGCAGCAGCCGCCGTTTCTGCGTAAGGCGACACAAAATGGCGGATGCTTTTCGGGGAGTGTCTCCGGTCCCGGAAAAAAGATAAGGGGGCTTGGGCGAGAAAATCCTGTTCCCGGGAGTTTTGAGCCGACACTAAATCGGGAACTACGCCCGTAGCGCTTCCACGGCTGGCCCTTGTCGGACGGGGGTTCGATTCCCCCCGGCTCCACCATTTATTTAAAGACGTAGATTGGGATGCACCCCAACCTACGTCTTTTTTGTCTTGTCCAGCCGTTGGAATTTTTTTGCATTATACTGTAGAACCGCAGGCAGATGAGGTTAACCGCCGGTCAGCCATGACCCGATCTATTTCCGCCCGCAGGGAGGTTATTACAGTGGACATTCCGCGAATATTCAACATCACTGAAAGCGCTCACCGCATCCACAACCCGGTCACGCCCGAAAAGCTCGCCGTTCTCGGCGCTGCGCTGCGCATGGAACCGGGAACCCGTGTGCTCGACCTCGGCAGCGGTTCGGGGGAAATGCTGTGCACCTGGGCACGGGATCACGGCATCACCGGCACCGGTGTCGACATGAGCAGTCTTTTCACTGAACAGGCGAAACTTCGCGCCCTGGAGCTCGGTGTCGCCGATAAGGTCAGGTTCATCCACGGTGATGCCGCCGGGTACGTCTCTGACGAGAAGGTCGGAGTGGCGGCCTGTGTCGGGGCCACCTGGATCGGCGGGGGAGTCGCCGGCACCATCGACCTTCTGAAGCGAAGCCTTGACGCCGGAGGGATCATTCTCATCGGCGAGCCCTACTGGCGGCAGCTTCCGCCTTCGGAAGACGTTGCCAGGGGGTGTCTTGCACAATCGATCTCCGATTTTCTTCTTCTTCCCGGACTTATTGCGTCTTTCGGCCGCCTCGGCTGTGACGTCGTTGAAATGGTCCTGGCCGACCAGGACGGCTGGGACAGATACGAAGCGGCAAAGTGGCTCACCATGCGCCGGTGGCTGGAAGCCAATCCCGGCGACGAGCTGGCCGAAACCGTCCGGGCCGAACTGACCTCCGAACCCGTGCGCTACGCTGCCTACACCCGTGAATACCTGGGCTGGGGAGTGTTCGCGCTGATGCCGTGGTAGAAGAAACAGCCGGAAGTATGGGCGTGCCGATGGAGTTCGTGAATGGCTGCATGGGCTGAGTACTCCGTCTTGAGGACAGAATTTCCTGTTTCCGAGGGATCATGGTATTCCCTTGTTTGGGTCCTGCCGCCATTAAAGAGCGAAACAGAGAAGCGTTTCGGAGTTTTCGTTTAACTCACCTTTCCGGATTTTTCCAAAGAAATGGGACTATACTAAAGAAGTGAAAACTATTCCAGCCTTTCTTTCGGAGGTGGAATACTATGGAAACCATGGTATTGGAACGGGCCCGGGGATGCATGATCGGCCAGCTTGCCGGAGACGCCCTCGGCAGCCTGGTGGAGTTCGAGTCGACGGAGAGTATCCGGCGAAAGTATCCGGGAGGCCTGCGGGAACTGGCCGACGGCGGCACCTTCAACACCATCGCCGGGCAGCCCACCGATGACTCGGAGATGGCCCTGATGCTGGCCCGGACGCTGGTTGAACGAAAAACCTACGATGCGGAGGCTACCCTCTAAGCCTACAAATACTGGTTTAACTCCCACCCTTTCGACTACGGCGGAACCGTAGCCGCAGCCCTCGGAGGACACAAAAATCATGAAAGCCAGGCCAACGGAGCCTTGATGCGCATAAGCCCCCTGGGAATCTTCGGGGCCGGCCATCCCCTTGAAACGGTTGCCGGATGGGCCATGCAGGATGCGGATCTGACCCATCCCCACAAGGTCTGCCGGGACGCGAACGCCCTGTTCGCCATGGCCATCGCCTTTGCTGTCAAGACCGGCCCAGATCCCCGGTCCCTTTACCAGGCCGTCAGCGGCTGGGCGTCAGAGCTCGGGGTGGAACCATCGCTCATGGAGACCGTGCTGAGTGCGGTATCCGAACCTCCGGCAGACTATGTCACAAAGAGAGGCTGGGTCCTTATAGCCTTCCAGAACGCCCTGTGGCAGCTTCTTCATGCACCGAACCTGGAAGAGGGCGTTGTGGACACGGTCATGCGGGGCGGGGACACCGACACCAACGCCGCCATCTGCGGAGCCCTCCTGGGAGCCGCCTACGGGCTGAAGGCAATACCCGCCCAATGGCTGGACTGCATTCTCAACTGCCGTCCCGAAAAGGGGAACCCCCGGGTGCGCCGCCCCCGGCCGGAGTGCTTCTGGCCTGCGGAGGGCCTGGAGCTGGCGAAGGCGCTGGTGTCGTGAAAGGTGTTCCTGGAAGGGGGAAATGAGTGCAAACGAAGAAAAATCAGTGGGCTGATAATTGGTTTTATCTATATCAGAGTATACTAAGATTATGAAGATTATGATATGATTCACTTTGCGAGTGAATAGGCCGCACGGCTTTTTTAATCAATCCCCGCCGTGGAATTTGGCAAAAACATCAGTAAAGATTCAGACTTCAAAAGCCAGTCAGTCGAATTTCAGGAGGTCCTCAGAATGCCTCGCGACGCGGCTTTGTTGCGCCTTTTCAAATATGCCAACCCTTTTATTTTATCAGGCATGCTGCCCTCCGGATCCTCAAGGTCGGTTTCCTTTTTGTTCCCATTCATTGTCCATCGTATTTCCCGAGCTGGTCTTCAATCTTTTCAAGAAAAAGTATACTCTGACTGCCTTCTTGAAGAGCAGGAAGAGCGTATGTCTTTATTGTGTCACAGAAAATCTTCTTTCCGGGTTTGATAAGACGGTTTTGGAGGAAAATTATGGAAAATAATCACAAGGTTCTCGCAAATCTTTGCCCCTCCTGTTTTTTTGAGAAAGGTTCTGCTGAGGTTTGTCCAGCGTGCGGATATCGGCCAAATTCTGACAATGAAGACTGGAACAGGCTTAAGCCCGGAACGGTGGTACATGGACGCTATGCTGTCGGAAGGCCTCTCGGGCAAGGCGGATTCGGCATAACGTACCTCGGATTTGATCTGCTTCTGGAAACGAAGCTTGCCATCAAGGAATACTATCCTGCCGGAGTGGCGGCACGAAACAGTACGTCTCGTTCAGTTCTTCATGCTTCCGAAGAATTCAAGGAAGATTTCCGGAAAGGCCTGGAGAAATTTCTCGAGGAAGCAAAAGTGCTGGCACGGTTCGAGGGCCACCCGAACATAGTTTCTGTAAGGGATTTTTTTGAAGAAAACGGGACTGCCTACATGGTGATGACGTACCTCGAAGGAAGCACCCTTTTGCAATATCTTGAGGAAAGAGGCGGCCGCATTTCCTTTGAGGAAGCCCTGAATATTCTGGTTCCACTCATGGATGCTCTGGATGAAGTCCATGCCTCCGGTTTGATCCATAGGGACATCAGTCCGGACAATATTTTTTTGACTAGGA
This sequence comes from Aminivibrio pyruvatiphilus, assembly GCF_004366815.1. Lineage (NCBI taxonomy): Bacteria > Thermotogati > Synergistota > Synergistia > Synergistales > Aminobacteriaceae > Aminivibrio > Aminivibrio pyruvatiphilus. Next base: position 53,863 of record NZ_SORI01000021.1, read on the forward strand.
CAGGCCAGGTCAAACTGCTTGACTTCGGCGCGTCCAAGACGGCCATGGCCCTCCTCCAGCATCGAAGCCATTCCATCGTTTTAAAAAGAGGATACAGTCCGTCGGAACAGTACCAGACACGAGGCAGCCTTGGCCCCTGGACGGATGTCTACGGCATGGGCGCCACGCTCTACAGGTCCATTGTCGGAGTGACCCCTCCCGATTCTCTTGACAGGATGGCAGAGGACATTCTCCCTTCGCCCCGTCAATTGGGAATCAGCCTCCCCTCCCATGCGGACGAAGCCATACTTCGCTCCCTTTCCCTGTTCCCGGGAAAACGCCCGCAGAGCATGAGGGAATTCAAAGAACTGCTTACAGGCATTCCTGACGACAGTGTGCCTTTTAGCTCTTCTCCAAATGCCATTTCCTCCCGTCTGCCGGCGGAAAGCCCGGGACCGGCTGCTCCGTTGTCTTCCAGGAAAAAAAATCCCTTGAAAATTTTGCTGTTGCTCCTTCCCGTTTTTGCGGGGCTTTTCTTTTTCCTGACGAGAAATTCCGCTGAAACGGTCCAGCCGGCTGGGCGGGGAAACACCGTCTCCTCGTCGCCTATTGCGAGTGAAAAGGAACCGAATGGAAAAGCCGAAGTCAAGGAAACTCCAGGTTTACCGGCAAAAAGTGATGAAATTTCTACAGGGGAAGGAAAACAACCTTCACAAAAAAATCCGGTCATTGAAAAGCTCCCCGTGAAAATCGGCTATCTCGCCGCCCTGACCGGCGACTGGGCCGCCTACGGCCAGACGGAAGAGAAGACCGCCCGCCTTGCGGTGGAGCAGATCAATGCCAAGGGCGGCGTGCTGGGCCGTCCCAT
>NZ_SORI01000022.1 GCF_004366815.1 Aminivibrio pyruvatiphilus
TTAAAATGACGCTTTCGTATCCTGGAAGTTATGAACTCCGGAGCAGATGGAGCTCATGAGACGGAGTTTTGAAGGCCAGTCCGACAGGCTCCTAGGGCAGGACGAGATTGGGGATGAACAGGATGACCTGGGGGAAGAAGATGAGCAGTACCAGTACTGCCAGTTCCGCCACCACGAAGGGGGCGATGGACTTCACCAGCTCCTCGAACTTCACCCCCGCTACGCCGGTGGCCACGTAGAGCACCGTGCCCACGGGCGGGGTGATGAGCCCGATACCCAGGTTGACCGACATGAGCACGCCGAAGTAGACCGGGTCGACCCCTACCTGCTGCATCACCGGCAGAAGGATGGGGGCAAGGATCAGCATGGCCGGCGTGAGGTCCATGACGAATCCCACGAAGAAGAGCAGGACGTTGGTCATGAGAAGCACCCCGAGCTGGGAATCGGTGATGGACTGGACCATGGCCGCCAGCTCGAAGGGAACCCTGGCCCTGGTGAGGAGCCACGCCGTGCACATGGCCATGCCGCAAAGGTAGAGGACCGTGGCCGTGGTCTTGCCGGTGGCGAGGAAGATGCCCGGCAGGTCTTTGAAGGAAATCTCCCTGTAGACGAAGAGGCCGAGGATCATGGCCACGAAGGCGGAGACGGCCCCGGCTTCAGTGGCAGTGAAGACGCCGCCCAGGATGCCGCCCACGATGATCACGGGAATGGTAAGGGCCCACCCGGCACTCAGGAGGGTCTGTCCCACCCGCCGGAGGGAGAATGTCCTGTCGGGTGCCGGACGGGCGATCCCCTGCTTTTTCGTGATGAAATAAGTTGTCACCATCAGCGCGAGTCCCACGATGATCCCCGGGATGATCCCTCCGAGGAAGATCCTGGCGATGGAGGTGCTGGTGATGATGCCGAAGAGGATGAAGGGGATGCTTGGCGGGATGATGATGCCGATCACCGCCGCCGAGGCGCAGATGGCTGCCGCCAGGGGACCCGGAAAGCCCTGCTTCTTCATGGGGGGTATGAGGAGCCCCCCGATGGCGGCCGTTTCAGCCACCGCCGAGCCGCAGATGCCGCCGAAGAACATGCTGCTGAGGATGGAGACGTGTCCGAGACCTCCTGTGATGTGCCCCACCAGCGCGTCGGCGAAATCCACCAGTCTCCGGGCGATGCCTCCCCGGTTCATCACCTCGCCCACGAACATGAAGAAGGGAATGGCGAGGAGGGGGAAACTGTCCGCTCCCTGGATGACCTTCGCCGGGAGGGCCATAAGGGGGATGTCCATGACCCAGAGCATCACCAGGTTGGCTATGCCGAGGCAGAAGACGATGGGAACGCCGAAGACGGTGAAGAAGAACAGGATGCCGAGAAAGAGCCAGAGCATGGGCCTACCTCCTTTCCTGAGCGGTGGGCATGGTCCGCAGGCGCCCGATCCACTGCAGGATCTTCAGGACGTTCTGGACGAGCATGAGCGCCCCGGTCAGGGGGACCACTCCGTAGACGAAGGTCATGGGGATGTCCAGGGCGGGGGAGAGGTTCGTGGCTGATACGGCCACATCCCAGCCAAACCACGCGATGACGAAGATGACCGCGCCGATGCAGATCTCACCCAAAAGGCGGATGACGGTCCTCGCCTTTTCGCTCCGGATCCTGTCCACCACGAAGTCCAGCCCGATGTGCTCGTTCAGTCCGTAGGCGTAGGCTGCCCCCAGGAAGGTCACCCAGATGAAGAGGAACCGGGAAAGTTCGTCTGACCATCCCAGGGAGCTGTTCAGGAAGTACCGGGTGAACACGCTTACCCCCACGATGATGAAGAGGGCCACGGTCATCACGGTAAGAGTTGCCTTGTACAGTACGATGCCGAAGTGGAGGAGCCGCTTCATGAAGAGGGACCCCCTTCGGGCTCGTGGATGGGAAGGAGGTCCCCCCCGTTCTGCAGGATGATGACCTTCGCTCCGGGGCCGGTCATGGAGAAGGCGAGGTCCACGGCCTCCTGGGGAGTTGCTGCAGGGGCGAAGCCCAGCTTCCGGGATGTTTCCGGACTGATGCACGGACAGACCATGATTCCCCTGCCCTTGTCCCGGATGATCCGTCCCACGTGGACGATGTGGGCGGCCAGGGTGAGGTCTTCGATTTCGCCCCGGTCCACCATGGCCTTTGCCTCGGCGAAGGGAAGGTAGCCGATGTCCGTCAGCTCGGGATGTCCCTGGGCCACCCCTTCGGGGCAGGGGGTCACCGTCACCAGGACGCCGCCCTTCTTCAGGGGAAGATCTCCTGCGTAGATGCCCTTGGCGGCCTGCCAGAGTTCGCTGTCCGCCGGGAAGGTGTCGGTGATCACGATGTCGGCATACTCCGGGAAGGGAACGCCGAAGATCTCCCGGGACGCCTCGCAGCCCGCCGCGTGGGCCTTTTCCGGGTCACCGCAGACGCATCGGTAGATCCGCTCCTCCCGGTCAAGCACCACGTTCACGATGAAGGAGAGCCCCGCTTTTTTCGCCACGGCGTTCATCTCCCGGCGCACGGGGTTGTCGATGGTCCCCATGATCTCTTCTCCTTCGTAGAGGGCGCTCACCCAGTGGGTCTGGCCGGTGGTGACCACCCCGGAGACTCCGGGCTGCACCATCTTCGCTCCTCCGGAGAAGCCCGCCACCCTGTGGGGGGTTATGTGGCCCAGGGCCACCACGTGGTCGAATTCCAGGAGCAGTTTGTTGACCCACACTTCCGTGCCGTGCTCCGTTGTCCCCAGGTTCGCCAGCCCCTTTTCGTCATGGGCGTCGTGCTGGTAGACCCGGACCCTCTCAAGGAGATCCTTCCCGACCTTGGTCTCCACCTCGGCGTCCGACATGGCCCGATGGGTCCCAAGGGCGATGAGGACCGCGGTGTCCTGCAGGGCCACCCCGCCCGCCGCAAGTTCCTCGAGAACCAGGGGGAGCAGCCGGGCCGTGGGGGTGTTCCGGGTGTTGTCATCGATCAGGATAAGCGCCGAGTTCCCTTTTTTCACCATGTCCCGCAGCCTCGGGGAGCCGATGGGCTCTCCGAGGGCCCGCTTCACTTCTTCCAGGTCGCTCCCGGAGGAAAGGGCCGCCGTCCGGGGGGCGAGCACCGCAAGAAGATTGCCGTCTGGAATGACCGCGTCTCCGAATCCCTCGTAGGGGAAGGATATCCGTGCCATGACGCACCTCCTCGTCAGATTTTTTCGGGGGGAGTGAGGCCGAATTCGGCGGCGAAGTCCTTCAGCATTCCGAAGGTGGCATCGTCCAGGGGCACTCCCGTCTCCAGGGCCTCCTTCCTGCGGAGGGTCTCCTTTTCGCCGTGGACGTATACCCGCTCGTTCCCCTCGGAAGGAGCGGAGGAGCGGAGGGCGTCCAGCATTTCCCCGACCCGCCTGCGGATGTCCTTCTCGTCGCCGAAGAGGTCGAGCCTTGTGGCGGAGAAGAAGTGCCCCACGTTGGCATCCATGGTCTGGAAGACGTCCCGGGTCCAGGGACCTCCCGCCAGGGGGCCGCAGAGCATGTCCACCAGGACGGCGAGGCCGTATCCCTTGTGCCCGCCCATGAGCTCGCCGGCTCCTCCGAGGAAGAGCAGGCCTCCCCACTGTCCCGTGGGGTCCGCCAGAATGGACGTGGCCTCCGACGGATCGGTCACCGTTTCTCCCGACTCGCCCACGAACCAGCCCTCGGGCATCTCGAGATTCCGGCGCTTGTAGACGCCGAGCTTTCCCCGGGGGGCCGTGGTGGTGGCCATGTCGAGCAGCCAGGGAAGTTCGCCGTCGGAGGGGATGCCCACGGCGATGGGGTTGGTGCCGAGCAGGCGCTCCTTTCCCAGGGTGGGAACGGCGCACCGGATGGTGTTGGTGAAGGCGCTGCCCATGAGCCCTTCCTTCACCGCCATTTCGGCCCACAGGCCCGCCATGCCGAAGTGGTTGGAGTTCCGCACCGAGGCGAAGCAGGTCCCGTGGGCCTTCGCCTTTTCAATGGCTTTTTCCATGGTGAACTCCGAAATGTGGGCCCCCACGCCGTAATGGCCGTCCACCACGAGGGAGATGGGGGTTTCGTGGACAATTTCCGGGTCCTCTCCCGGCTTGACATGGCCTCCTTCAAGCTCGTTCCGGTAGACCTTGAGCCGGGTGACGCCGTGGGAGGACACTCCCCGGGCGTCGGCCTCGGCGAGGACCACTGCGGTGATCCTGGCCTTGTGCTCCGGATAGCCGATGTTCACCAGGATGGAAGCTGAAAGATCCACCAGCGCGCTGTACTTCATGCGATCATATGCCACGCAGAATCCCTGCCTTTCGGATTATTTCATCGTCCTCCAAAGGAGCCGGAAAAAGGCCCCCTGTTCCGCTCAGTGAAAAAGCCTTATGGTAACCGGCTTTTCAATTATACTGCCTCCCGCACCTTCTTTGGGAGAAAGGAATGGGAAGGCGGCAAGTGAAATGAATCCTTTTTTTCTTCGTTCCTTTGGCCCAAATCCGCAGGTTCTCCTGGCAGAGGGAGTGTCGCCGGGCATAAGGTGAATTCGACCCGCTAGGGTCGAAGAGATCTCGCTCCGCGCACTTTGCGGAGATATCCCCTGGGGGACAGCGCCCGGGCCGAGAAACCGACATGGATGTCGGTTTCACAAGCAGACAACCGGCGAACGAAGGGAGCCGAGTTGATCGCTTGGGCAGTTGTCAAGGACGACAATCTGCACCGGCGGCCCAAGCGAGCACCGGTGACGCTCCCCGCTGCCTGCGGATTTAGGTTTGGGGAAAGGAAAAGGGTAATGATAAAACCGCTGAATTGGTGTATTGTAGGGTCAAATGAGCTTTCGGAGGATCAGGGAGGTACGTTCCCGCCATGAAGAAAGAATTCGCAAACCTGTACAGCCATGACTTCATCCGCGTGGCGGCCTGCGTTCCCGCCGTCAGGACCGCGGACCCTTCCCGCAACGCCGGGAAGACCATCGGGCTGCTCCGGGAAGCCTCGGACCGCAGGGCGGTGCTCGCGGTCTTCCCGGAGCTGGGGATCTCCGCCTACTCCTGCGGGGATCTCTTCTTCCAGGACGCCCTGCTGCGGTCAGCCCTCAAGGGGCTTGAAGCTGTCCTCGGTGCCTCGGCTTCCCTGGACATGGTCATTGCCGCGGGAGTCCCGCTGAAGATCGGGGACGGTCTTTTCAACTGCGCGGCCGTCCTGTTCCGGGGCCGCATCCTCGGCGTGGCCGTCAAGAGCTTTCTCCCCAACTATCGTGAGTTCTATGAACTGAGGCATTTCAAGCCCGCCTCCGCCCTTCCCTCCGACACCCTGGACCTCCTGGGGCAGAAGGACATCCCGGTGGGAGCGGACCTCATCTTTGAAGCGGAAGGGATTCCCGGCTTCAGGCTTTTCTGCGAAATCTGCGAGGACCTCTGGACTCCCGTTCCGCCCTCCTGCTACGCCGCCCTCTCCGGGGCCACGGTGGCGGTGAACCTGTCCGCCTCGAACGTCACCACCGGAAAGGCGGACTATCGCCGGGCCCTCGTCGCCAATCAGTCGGCCCGGTGCATCGCCGCCTACGTCTACGCCGGGGCGGGACCGGGGGAGTCCACCACCGACCTTGCCTGGGACGGTCATGCCCTGGTGGCGGAGAACGGGGAGATCCTGGCGGAGTCGGAGCGGTTCTCCCGCGAACCGGCCGTGACCCTGGCCGACGTGGATCTTGGCCGCCTTTCCAGCGACCGGGCGACCATCACCACCTTCTCCGATGCCGGGGGAAGGACGGAGCGTCCCTCCTTCCGCAGGATCACCTTTCCCCTCGGCGCACCCTCGGGCATAATTCCCCTGGCCCGTACCGTCCCCCGGTTTCCCTACGTTCCATCCGATCCATCCCTCCGGGAGCGCCGGTGCCGGGAGATTTACAGCATCCAGGTCCAGGGGCTCGCAACCCGGATGGAATCGTCGGGGATACGGAACCTCGTCCTCGGGGTGTCTGGAGGGCTCGACTCCACCCAGGCCCTCATCGTCTGCGCCAGGACCATGGACCTTCTGGGGCTGCCGAGGACGAACATCAAGGCCTATTCCCTTCCCGGCTTCGCCACCTCCGAAAAGACCGCCGCCAGCGCGCGGAAACTCATGGAATCCCTGGGGGTGGAGGCGGGGGAGATCGACATCCGGCCCGGATGCATGCAGATGCTGAAGGACATGGGGCACCCCTTCGCAGAAGGGAAGCCGGTCTATGACGTGGCTTTCGAGAACGTGCAGGCGGGGCAGAGGACGTCGCTCCTCTTCCGGATCGCCAACGCCAGGAGCGCCATGGTGGTGGGCACCGGCGACCTCAGCGAGCTCGCCCTCGGGTGGTGCACCTACGGCGTGGGGGATCACATGTCCCACTACAACGTGAACGCCAGCCTTCCCAAGACCCTCATCCAGTATCTCGTCCGGTGGGCCGCCTCAAGCGGAGTTCTCGGCAAAGAGGTGTCCCCGGTGCTGGAAGCCGTCCTCGGAACGGAGATCAGCCCGGAACTCGTCCCGGGATCGGCGAAGGACGGCCCCTCCCAGAGCACCCAGGCCGTCATCGGGCCTTACGAGCTGCAGGACTTCAACCTCTTCTACATCCTGAGGTACGGCTATCTCCCGTCCAAGGTCGCCTTCCTTGCGGAAGCCGCCTGGCGGGACGCGTCAAAGGGCGTGTGGCCGGACATTCTCCCCGGGCGGCGGACGGAGTACACCCCTGCCGAAATAAAGCACTGGCTTTCCGTCTTTCTCCGCCGGTTTTTCACCATGAGCCAGTACAAGAGGTCCTGCGTTCCCGACGGACCCAAAGTCGGTTCGGGAGGATCCCTTTCTCCCCGGGGCGATTACCGGGCCCCGAGCGACGGGAGTTCCGCCCCGTGGGAGGAGGACCTGGAGAACATCCCCGGCGGAGAGCGCTGAAAGCCGGTGGACGGAGGTAAACGGCCGTGACAGGGACAGAAGGTTCAGCGGCAGGAAGCGGCTGCAGGGAAGGAGGTACCGTGTCCCGGGCTTCCTTTCTGAAGGATGTCTTTCTCTGTTCTCTGGGAGCCTACGGGGGGCCGGAGGCCCACATGGGGGTCTTTCTCGACCAGATGGTGGTGAAGCGCCGCTACCTGGACGAAGAGGAACTGATCGAGCTTATCGCTCTCTGCAGTCTTCTTCCGGGGCCCACCAGCACCCAGACCATTGTCGCCATCGGGCACAAAACGGGTGGGCCGCTGCTGGGCCTGCTCACCATGATAGTCTGGGCATGCCCCGTTCTCCTGGTCATGACCGCCCTCTCCTTCCTCTACCAGTTCCTGGACATGCTGGACATCTCCCGGTCGGTCCTCCGGTACGTAGGTCCCATGGCCGCCGGCTTCATCGCCGTGGCGGCCTTCCGCATCGGGCGGAAAGTGGTCACGGACAGGGTCACGGCCCTCCTGCTTCTTTTCGGCGCCGGAGTGACTTTCTTTTTCCGGAATCCCTGGGTTTTCCCGGCGGTGCTTCTTTCGGGGGGAGCGGTCATGCTTCTCCTCCGCGGGGAGCAGGGAATGTGGCACCGGGCGGAGGCTTCTCCTCCCTGGCGCTATCTCGTCCTCTTTCTTCTTTTTGCCGCCGGGGGAGCGGTGATGCGGGAAGGAGGCTTTCTTCCCGCGGAGCTCTTCGAGCGGTTCTATCGCTACGGGTACCTTGTGTTCGGAGGGGGGCAGGTGGTGGTGCCCCTTATGTTCAGCGAGCTGGTGGAGGCCCGCTCGTTTCTGACGGGGCAGGAATTTCTCACCGGGTACGGCCTTGTTCAGGGTCTCCCCGGTCCCATGTTCAGCTTTGCGGCCTATGCGGCGGGGATGGCCGCCCGGGAAGGGAGCATTCCCTTCCAGGCCCTGACCGCCATCGCGGGGGGCGTCGGAATATTTCTCCCCGGCCTGCTGCTCATCTACTTCGTCTACCCTGTATGGAACTCCGTCCGGGAAATCCGGGCGATCCGAATCTCACTCCGGGGGATCAACGCCGCCGCCGGAGGAATGATTGCCGCATCCGCAGCGCTTATGATGGGAGCCGCCGGCTTCAGTGGCGAAAACCTCGCCGTCTTCGGGGCCACGGCGGCTCTCCTGGTTTCGGGAAAAATTCCGGCTCCCCTGATCGTGGCCGCCTCCCTGGCCGCCGGGGCTCTCATCTGAACAAGCGGAAGGCGTGCCAAATAAGACCGGGGGGCAGAGCCCCCCGGTCTTATTTCTATCCGTTTCCCGCCGTGGCGTCGAACCGCTCCCTGAGGTCCCGGTAGAGGGCCTGGAACTGAACGTATCCCCGGTCGTAGGCTTCCTTTTCCGCAAAGTCCGGTTCCACCGTTTCCAGGATCCGGGTCCATTCCCTCACATCGTCCAGGGAAAGGCCGCCGCCGAGGGCGGCAAGCATGGCCGCCCCGTAGGCTCCTCCTTCCTCCGTTTCAGCCACGGAGACGGGAAAGCCCATCATTGAGGCGGTCATTCTGCGCCAGACGGCGCTTTTCGCCCCACCTCCCGCCATGACGACCCGCTTCACCGGGGTGGCGGCCCGGACCAGCTCGAAGGAATCCCGCAGGCCGTAGGTGATTCCCTCCATGACCGCCCGGAAGACATGGCGCCTGTCGCTCATGGAGGACAGGCCGTAGAGCACTCCCCGGGCGTTGGGGTTTCTGTGGGGAGTGCGCTCCCCGTTAAGGTAGGGAAGCCAGAGCATGCCCCCGGCACCGGGGGGTGTCTCTTCGACCGCCTTCCCGATGCCGTCCCAGGTGAGGTCCCTTCCCATGGCGTCCCGGAACCAGTTCAGGGACGCTGCGGCGGCGAGCATGCACCCCATGTAGTAGGACTGGCCGGGAAGGACGGAATTGAAGAAATGGAGCCGCCCGGTGGGGTCGGGGGCGGTGGACTCGGTGACGGCGAGGACCGTCCCGGAGGTGCCGATGGAGATCATGCAGTCTCCCGGAGAGGCAACCCCGAGGCCAAAGGCGGATACGGCGTTGTCCGCCCCGCCGCAGACCACCTTCGTCTCTCCCCAGCCGAGACGCCGCGCCAGCTCGGGCCTGAGGGTTCCCCGGATTTCCGCCGATCCCTTCACGGGGGGGAGCCATCCTTCGTCCACGCCCAGGGCGGAGAGGAGATCACTCCGCCATTTCCGGGCGGAAACGTCCCAGCAGGAGCTTCCCGAGGCGTCGGACCACTCCGTGGCCCGTTCGCCCGTGAGGCGCCAGCCGATGTAGTCCTTGGCGATGTAGCAGGTGGCGATGTTACGGTAGACCTCCGGCTCGTGCTTCCTTATCCAGAGGATTTTCGGCAGGGTAAAGCCGGGATAGATGAGGTTTCCGGTCATTTCCACCACCCGGGATTCCCCGCCGAGAAGGGTCTCTGCCCCGGCGCACTCCGAGGCGGTGCGCTGGTCGCACCAGAGAATCGCCTTCCGCAGCACCTTTCCTTCCCGGTCCACCGGCACGAGGGTGTGCATCTGCCCGGAAAGGCCGATCCCCCTCACCCGGACATTCCCTGGCACGGAAGAGAGCAGCTCCGTCACTCCCGTCCACCAGTCCTCCGGGTCCTGCTCGGCCCAGCCGTGTCCGGGGGTGGAAATTCCGAGGGGGCGGGAGCGGCTTTCCACCACTTTCCCCTCCCCGTCGGTCAGGATCATCTTGATGCTGGTGGTGCCGATGTCCAGACCGAGATAGACGTCCATAAATCCCGCCCTCCCTTCAGGGTTCCAGCCGGGGCATCCCGAAGAGGGCCGCGTATTCGTCCAGCTTCTTCCACGTGGCGGGATCGAGGTATACCCCTTCTTCCAGAGACTTCATCCGCCGTTCGTATTCCTTTTCCCCGTGGATGTAGATCCTCTCGTGCCCTTCGGCCTTCGGGCTGCTGCGGAGCTTTTCGAGGATGTACTCCACGTGTTCCTGGATGGCCCCGCTGTCGCCGAAGAGGTCCAGGCGGGTGGCCTGGAAATAGTGGCAGATGCCGCACCGTTCGGAGTAGGCGTCGAAGGTGGGGGCGCCGAGAGAGATGCCTGCGGTGAGGAGTTCCACGAGAAGGCCGAGGCCATACCCCTTGTGTCCTCCCAATGTCTCCCCGCTCCCTCCGAGGAAGACGATTCCCCCGTAGGGGCTCGCTCCGAGGCGCGCGATCTCCAGGGCCCTCCCGGCGTCGCACAGATCCTTTCCGTTTTCGTCCACGAACCACCCCTCGGGCATGGTTCCTCCGCGGCGGGCCGCCACTTCCACCTTGCCCATGGCCACGGTGGTGGTGGCCATGTCGAGCATGAAGTGGGGCTTTTTTCCCCGGGGAATGGCCACACATATGGGGTTGGTTCCCAGCAGGCGCTCCCGGCCGAAGAGCGGAATGGCCGCCCGGATGGTATTGGTGAGGGCGATCCCCATCATTCCCGCGTCGGCGGCCATCTCCGCCCAGACCCCGGCCATGCCGAAGTGGCCGGAATCCCTGACGGCGGTCATGCAGGTGCCGCTCTGCCGGGCCTTTTCGATGGTCCTTTCCATGGCCATTTTCGCCGCGGCGAACCCGGAGCCGTTGTTTCCGCTTATCACCATGGAAACGGGGGTTTCAGACACAATTTCCGGCTGCCCGTGAGGGTCGGCCTTCCCCTTGGCGATAAGATTATGATACAGCTCGACCCGGGCCGCACCGTGGGACGCATGTCCCCGGGCGTCGGCCTCAACGAGAACCCAGGCCCCGGTCTCCGCCGCTTCCCTGGAATAGCCGAGCCCCTTCTCCAGCATGTCCGCCACGTAGTTTCTGAGTTTTTCGTATCCGACCGTCGTTCTCTCCATCTAAAACACCTCCGTCATCGAAGAATGGTGATCCTGCCTTCCGCTTCCCCGCGCATTTCTTTGAGGAAACGGACATAGTCCGCCGCCGCCTCGAGATACATCTGCTCCATGGAGGAGAAGGCGGAGCCGTTTTTCTTCAGGATGTAGTGTTTGTCTCCTCCACCCGCCGTCCAATCCGTGGTGGCCACGGTGTAGATTCGTTTCGGGTCCACGGGAGCCCACGACCCGTCGGGCTGCCGCACCTCGGCCTTCACGAGCCTGGCCCCCTGGGTCCGGACGACTCCGTTGTTGTCGATGAGCAGGGGCTGCCTCTTCGGGTCGATGGAGAACCTCAGCCCGGAGACCTGGAGAAAGCCCCCGGTGGGAACCCTCATGGCCGCGTCGTAGCTCTCTTCGCCCAGGGCGTAGCCCGAAGCGGACGTTTCAAGCACCATCAGCAGGTCGCTGCCGGAGAGGGATCCCTTCCACAGAGAACCGCCGAAGGGCATCATGTTCGTGAGGGTGGCGTAGGTGGCCGATCCTGCCGGGTAGATCCTGTCTCCCCGGATGCTGCCGCCGGCAAGAAAGGCCACGTCGGCGCCGGCCTTCCACCGGAAGGCGTCGGCGAGGAAGTTCCCCAGGGGGGCCTCCCCCGTCCGCAGGGTCTCCCTCCGGGCGTCGAAGTCTTCCGGCTGGGGGGCGAGGGGGATGTCCAGCTTCTCCTTCAGCCGTTCCCGGAAGGGCTCGATGAGCAGGGCGACCCGGGGATCCTCGGGGATGTCCTTCCCCAGGGGAATCGCCCGCCAGGATGTTCCCTCCCTGTTCGCCATGCCTTCCGAAAGGACAAGGTCCATCCTTCCCAGGTGCCTGGCGTAGGATCCCGCCTGGCCTATGACGGTGACCCAGCCGCCGGGGCCCTCCACGAATTCTTCCCGCTCCATGAGCGTGTGGCTGTGTCCTCCGAGAATGGCGGAAATCCCCGCCACGGACCGGGCGATCATCCGGTCCACGTCGAGGCCGCAGTGGCTCAGGAGCACTATGGCGTCGCATCCTTCCCGGCGGAGGAGATTCACCATCCGTTCCGCCTCGGATGGAAGGTCCTGTCCGGCGCGGAAATCGCCCCTTCCCGAGGTCATGGCGCCCAGCTCGGGGGTGATGAGGCCGAAAAAGCCCAGGGTGAGGCCGTCGGTGGTCTTTTTGATCCCGTGGGTGGGGAAGGGGGCAGGACGGCCGTCCCTGTACCTCAGATTGGAGACCACCACGGGGAACGGGGCCCGGGATACCGTTTCAAACAGCACGTCCTCACCGAGGTCGAACTCATGGTTGCCCAGGGTGCCCCCGTCGGTGCCGAGCAGGGAGAGGCCCCTCATCTCGGCGTGGCCGTGAAAGTAGAAGAACAGGGGACCTTCGTTCACGTCACCGATTTCGAAAAGGAAGGTGTTCCCCGGGTTTTCTTCCCGGATTTCCTGGATCACCGTGGCGGCCTTGGCGAGGCCGCCAACTCCGTCCTCGGAATAAATGTGGCCGTGGATGTCGTTCAGAGACAGCAGGGTGACCCTTCCGCCGGAGGCGAAGGCCGCGGTCGCTAGAACCAGGAACGCCAGGAATGTCAGAAAACTTTTCCGCAGGATTTTCATGGCTGTACCCCTTTCTTTGAGTTCCGTCCGGTTGTTTGCTGCCTTCTGCCGGGGACGTCCTCCGGGACGTCCATACCGTTTTTCACCGGCTCCATGCCGGCCTGAGATTCCAGGGCCCCGCCGCTCCGGAAGGTCATCGCATGGTGTGTCTTCAGGAGCTGCCGCAACAGGCCTTCGGCCTCTTCACAGAGGAGGAAGAACTCCTCCTCGAGGGCGGGGTCCGCCAAAAAAAGAGAAGGGGGGAGACCTTAAGGTCTCCCCCCGGTCCTTCCCCTATTGTACCTCAGGAAAGCGGTGGCGTGCTGAAGGGCGGTTTTCTGAAACGGGTGAGCTGTTCGAAAGCATAGGCCATGGAGATAAGGAGTCCCTCGCTCCAGGGCCGGCCCAGGATTTCCAGTCCGATGGGCACTCCGCCGGGTGCCGACTCCGTGGACCTGGAGAATCCCGCCGGCAGGGCGATTGACGGGAAGCCCGTGGCAGAGCCCAGGACTCCGTTGCGCTCCACCTGGGATTCGCCCACGGGTACGGCGAGCCGCTTCTGGTGGGGGTACACGAGGGCATCCAGCTTCAGGTCCGCCATGAGCTTCATCACCTGGGTCTTCAGGGCGAGGCGCTTCAGTGTGCGGGACCGGTATTCGTCACTGTCCTTGCTCAGTCCGGCGGCGGTCTTCATGTTTTCCACGATGCCGGGGTGGATCTTGCCGGAAGCGATGAGTGCATCCACCGTATGGTACGCGCACTTGCCGCCGAGGCTCTTCAGGTATCCCTCGAGGTCGTCCTTGAGGGTATGGAGATGGACGCTCACCTTCGACGCCAGGTAGTTGGTGTCGATAGGCTCCGACACCTCCACGAGTTCGGCCCCGCCCTCCTTCATGGCGTCCAGGCTCCGCTTCATGGCTGCGTTTACGTCCTCGTGCTCCGGCTTGTCGCCGAAGAGGCTCCGGAGAACGCCGATGCGCTTTCCCTTCAGGCCGTCCGGGCAAAGGCAGTCCATGTAGCTTCCGGGAGTGTTTCCAACGGACCATGCCGTCTCCGGGTCCGCCGGGTCGTACCCGGCGATGGCGTCAAGAACGATGACGGCATCCTCCACGGTGCGGCAGATGGGCCCCGCGGTGTCCTGGTCAAGGGAGTAGGGGGAGATGCCGTCCCGGCTCACGAGGCCGATGGTGGGCCGGATGCCCACGCAGCCGCAGGCCGAGGACGGGGACCGTATGGAGTTGATGGTGTCGGTGCCGATGCCCACGGCGGCGAAATTGGCCGCCATGCCGGCGCCAGTGCCGCCGCTGGACCCTCCCGGTGTTCTGGTGAGGTCATAGGGGTTGATCACCTGCCCGAGGATGGAGCTTACGCTCTCTCCCCACACGGCGAACTCGTGCATGTTCGCCTTGGCAATGATCAGGGCTCCCGCTTCCCGGAGCTTCTTCGTGATGAAGGCGTCGTCGTCGGGAAGGTAGTGCTCAAGGGAGAGGGACCCGCTTGTGGTCACCATGTCCCCTGTCTCCACGTTGTCCTTCAGCAGCACGGGAATGCCGTGAAGGGGACCCGATGGCCCTTTTTCCCGGAAGATACGGTCGAGCTCGTCAGCTTCTTCCAGCGCCCTGGGATTGACCAGGATGACGGCGTGGAGGGAAGGCCCTTTCCTGTCATAGGCTTCAATGCGGCGGATATACTCTTCCGTGATGGCTCTGCAGGATGTCTCACCGCGCTTCATGGCCTCATGGATCTGCCTCACGGTGGCTTCTTCCACGCGAAAACCCTTTTCGGACAATCGTTCCACTTCCTTTCGTTCAGTGTATTCCGGCGTGTCTGCCTGCTCTTTCTTCTATCCTCCTACACCGGAAGGAACAGGAGAGGAATGGCGAAGACGAGGAAGCTCAGGATCATCACGGCTGTGGCGTAACCGATGACGTCCCGGGCTTTCAGGCCGGTGATGCCGAGGAGCGCAATGGCCCAGAAGGGCTGCAGCATGTTGGTCCAGGTGTTGCCGTAAGCCACGGCCAGGGCCGACTTGATGTAGCTGGCGCCCATCATTTCCGCCGATTTCATGGCGACGGGGCCCTGGACCGCCCACTGGCCGCCGCCGCTCGGGACGAAGAGGTTGACCACGCTGGAGCTGATGAAGGTCCAGAGGTAGAAGGTGTTCAGCGTGCTGATGGACACGATGGCCGCGGAGAACACGTCCACCAGGCCCGAGTAGCGGACCATGCCCATGATGCCCGCGTACAGGGGGAACTGGAAGATGACGCCGCTCACGCCCGGCGTGGCGTCCTTCACCGCCTGGACGTAATCGGCCATGGTGCCGTGAAGGGCAATGCCGGCGAAGAAGAAGATGGCGTTCACGATGTTCAGGTCGAGGTTGAATCCCTTGGTGGAGAAGTGGTAGTAGATGTAGGTGAAGCCGAGGGCGGCGAGGAGCAGGGCGATGATTTTGCTGTTGTTCATCTTGTCGCCCACTGTGACCACCTGGCGTGCCCTATGGGCGCCTTCGTCGGTCCTGTCGAGGAGTGCCGCCACGTCAGGCTCGAGGAGCTTGATCTCGTCGTCCTTCGGGTGGATCATCCACGCGAAGAGGGGCGGGAAGACCAGGACGCCGATGGTGACGGCGATGTTCATGGGGTTGATCATGTAGTCCGCGATGGGGATGATGCCGATCTGCTTCTCGAGGAAATGTCCCGGGGTGGCGATGAGGAGTCCCACGGAGGCCGACAGGCCGCCGTGCCAGGTCATCTGCCCCAGGTAGGCCGCGGCGCCGATGAGGCCGTATTCAAAGGTCAGGTTCCGCTTTTTCAGAGACCGTCCCACTTCCCGGGCCAGAAGGGCGCCGAGGACGAGGCTGAGGCCCCAGTGGACGATGGAGACCGCTACGGAGACCAGGGCGACGAAATACACCGCCTGTTTGCTGTTCTTGGGGATGGACGCGAGGGCGGAAATGCCCTTCTTGATCGCCGGAGCGTTTGCCACCGTGGATGCTGTGATGACCATGAGGGCCATCTGCATGCTGAAGGTGAGGAGCTCCCAGAAGCCCTTGTACCAGTGGAGAACCATATCCATGGGGCCGCTTGGGGTAAGGGCCATGCCGAGGCCGAACGCGATGAACGTCAGCAGAACCGCGAAGATGCTGGGGTCGGGGATATACTTGAAGGACCATGCCGCCATTGACTGACCGAGTTTCCTGAACATGCTCATCCCTCCTTGATCAGATGAAATTCCTGGGTTGTGCAGACTCTCGTCGGAAATGCTTCAATGCAGGTGCAGGAGCGGAATAATCCCCCCCTTCATCGGATGATTGAATTGCAGCAGACTCTACACATTGTCTATGACATTATCAGAAAAGTCAATTGTATACCTGAGAGGGGCGTTTTCGATTTTATATTGAATTGGCCGTAAGGCGCTGGTTTTTCCGGATTATTTCGTTCACTTTTTCCAGGACGTTGCCTATGGAATCCCTGATGGTGCCGTCAGCGACAAGATCGAGGTGGGTTGGGGTATTGTTGACGATGAAGAGCCCTGCCCCGTGTCTTTTTGCCCTCTCGGGAAGCAGGTTGGCGGGCGAGACGGCGAGGGATGAACCGAGGACGAGAAAGAGGGAGCATGACAGGGCAAGGTCCATGGCTGCCGAGAGGGCGTTTTCCGGGAGCATCTCGCCGAAAAGGACCACCGCCGGACGGAGCTTCCCGCCGCAGTGTCCGCAGGCGGCCTCCGATGAAAACCGTTCCGCCGGGTACTCGCTGCCGCAGGACTGGCAGCGGACTCTCGTGAGGGTGCCGTGGAGTTCCCGGACCGTTTTCGACCCCGCCGCCTGGTGGAGTCCGTCCACATTCTGGGTGACCACGGCCGAAACCAGCCCCCGGCGCTCCCATTCTGCCAGGATTCGGTGTCCCCTGTTGGGCTGAACTTCACCAAGGATCTCGATGCGCTGCCGGTAAAAGGCGGCGAACTGCTCGAAATTCCTGTTCAGGGCGTCCGTGGAGGCGAGCTCTTCAGGTCGGTACTGCTTCCACAGGCCCTGCTGCGAGCGGAAGTCGGGCAGGCCGGATTCGGTGCTCATCCCCGCTCCCGTGAACACCACCGTGGAAGGGGATTCCTGAAGGGCTTTCGCGAGAAGTGCAATCGGGTCGTTCATTTCGGGCCTCCTTATAAAAAAAACCCGCCCGGCCATGCCGGGCGGGACCGGTATGCTACGCTCCCCTGAGCAGCCGGGGAAGGAAGAGGATGATGTCCGGGAACCAGGTGAGGATAAACAGTACCGCGATCAATGCAAGCAGGTAGGGCACCACGTCCCTCATGATCTTGTCGATGGAGATCTTGGTGATGCTGGACACCACGAAGAGGTCCAGTCCCACCGGGGGCGTGATGCACCCGATGGCGAGGTTCACCACCATGAGTACGCCGAAAAAGACGGGGTCGATCCCGAGGGAGAGGGCTACCGGCAGAAGGATAGGTGTCAGGATGACCACCGCCGCCGAGGCGTTGAGCAGAGTTCCTATGAAGAGGAGCAGCACGTTCACCAGCATGAGGAAGACCAGGGGGCTGTCCGTCATGGCGGTGAAACCGGCCGCTATCTTGTGGGGAACCTGGGCGTTGGTGAGGATCCAGCCGAAGAGGTTGGCAGCCCCCACCACGTACATGATCATGGTGGTGCTGGTGGCTGCGCTCAGGAGCACCTTGGGAACGTCCTTCCACTTCAGCTCCCTGTAGACGAACTTGCCGATGACCGCTCCGTAGACCGCGGCCACCGCAGAGGCTTCCGTGGGGGTGAAGATGCCCCCGTAGATGCCGCCGAGGATGATCACCGGCATGAGAAGGGCCCAGATGCATTCCTTGAAGGTGGAGGCTATCCGTGCGAAGGTGGCCTTTCCCTCGCCGAGATATCCTTTCTTTCTGGCGATGAACCAGCTCACAATGCAGGTGGCTCCTCCCATGAGGATGCCGGGGGCGAAGCCGCCCATGAAGAGGTCTCCGATGGAGGTTCCGGCGATGACCCCGTAGACCACCATGGTGACGCTCGGGGGGATGACGATGCCCACGGTGCCCCCCGTGGCTACCACTGCCGCCGCGAATGACTTGGGATAGCCCCGCTTTTCCATCTCGTCGATCATGGCAACGCCGATGGCTGCGGTGGTTGCCGCCGAGGAACCGGAAAGGGCGGCGAAGAACATGCCGGCCACCGCCACCACGAGGGCAAGTCCCCCGGCGAGGGCCCCCACCAGGGCGTTGGCGAAATTGACAATCCTTCTGGTCACGCCTCCCGAGGACATGAAGGAACCCGCGAGCATAAAGAAGGGCACCGCCATGAAGGAGAAGGAGTCGATGGAAGTGAACATCCGCTGGGCCACCACGATGAGGGGAACGTTCATGGTGGCGTAGACCACGATGGCGGACGAGAGGCCGAGGGCGGCCGCGATGGGCGCTCCCGTCAGGAGAACGGTGATGAAGAAGAAGAGCAGAAGCCAGAGAGTGAGATCCGTCATGCCGTTTCCCTCCTCCGGACGAGATCGAAAAGTTCTTCGAGGGCGAGGAGGAGCATGCCCCCGCAGCCCAGGGGGATGGAGATGTACATGTAGGACATGGGGATTTCCATGGCCGGCGACGTTTGCCAGACTGCAAGCTGTACCATGCGGATTCCCTGCCAGACCATGACGGCCAGAAAAGCTATGCTGCAGAGGCATCCCGCGATTTTGAGCCTGCGGAGTCTTTCGCCCGTGAACCGCTCCGTGAGCAGCCCCACCACCATGTGCCCTCCCTGCCGGGATACCACGGGCAGGGAGAGGAAGGTCACCCAGACGAAAAGGTACCGTGAGAGCTCTTCGGAGTAGCTTGCCGTGTAGTGGAAGAAGTACCTCGAAACCACCTGGAGAAAGATGATGATCAGCATAAGGCCGATGCCCGCCATGGAGAGGAAGGCAAAGGTTTTTTCCATAAGCGCGAGGAATTTTTTCATTCAGCCGCCTCCGTTCGGATGGTGAGTTGAAAAAAGACGGGAGCGGCGCAAAGGGGCCGCTCCCGTCCGGAGAAAATCAGTTCACGTTGACGATGGCTTCGATGTTGTGCTTGCCGAGTTTTTCCTCGAACATGGCCCACACGGGCTTCGTGGCTTCCATGAAGGCGGCCTTGTCTACGTCGTCGTTGATCTCGCTCTTTCCGCTCTCGCGGATTTTATCCCAATACTGGTTCTCGAGCTGCCGGCACAGGTCGCGCTGCCAGTCACGGGCTTCGTCGGCAGCTTCCTGGATGGCCTTCCGGTGGTTCTCGGGGAGCTTGCTCCACACGCCCATGGCAACGAGAAGAGGCTCCGCGGAGTAGGTGTGGGCGGTGAGGGAGATGTATTTCTGCACCTCGAAGAAACGGGATGTGAAGATGTGGGCCGCCGGGTTCTCCTGGCCGTCCACCACGCCCTGCTGCATGGCGGTGAACAGTTCGCCGAAGGCCATGGGGGTGGGGCTTGCGCCGAGGATCTTCATCATTTCGATGTAGATGGGCTGCTCCATGACCCGGATCTTCAGGCCTTTCACATCCTCGGGCTTCCGGATGGGGTTCCTGTTGTTGGTCATGTGGCGGACGCCGTTCTCCCACATGGAGAGAACCTTGATACCCCGCTTCTCGAGGGGCTGGCAGATCTCCATGCCCACGGAATCGAGAGCCTTGTAGGCGTGGGGAATGTCGCGGAAGATGAAGGGAAGGTCGAACACGGCCGCCTCGGTAAGGAAGTTGCCGAGGACGGCGGTGCTGGTGAGGGTCATGTCCACCGTTCCGAAGGTGAGACCCTCGATGAGGTCGCGCTGGTTTCCGAGCTGGCTGCTGGGAAATACCTGGACTTCAACCGCGCCGCCCGTCTTGTCCTTCACCAGCTCGGCGAATTTCACCGCGCCCTGGGCGTATGGGTTCTGGGGGTCGGCGATGTGCCCCAGCTTGAGGGTGTGCTCCGCCGCGAAGGCGGCCGATGCCGCCGCTACGAGCAGTACTGCAAGAAACACGACCGAAAAACGTTTCATCCCTTTTCTGCCTCCTCTATGAAATGAAGTATGCCATTAAGGCCCGAATCAGATTCTTGCCACCCCCGTCTTCCTGGCGGCTTCCGCGACCGCCGCGGCGATGGCGGGGACGACCCTTTCGTCCATGACCTCGGTGATGATTCTGTCCGGCCGCAGTTCGTCCTCCGGCACCAGCCCGGCGAGGGCGTAGGCGGCGGCGAGCTTCATCTCCTCGTTGATGACCGAGGCCCGCACGTCCAGGGCTCCCCTGAAGATTCCGGGGAAACCGAGGCAGTTGTTGATCTGGTTGGGGAAGTCGCTTCTTCCCGTGGCCACCACGGCGGCTCCAGCGGCGAGGGCCTCGTCGGGGTAGATCTCCGGGGTGGGGTTTGCCATGGCGAAAATGATGGCCTTCGGGGCCATGGTCTTCACCATATCCTGGTCGATGATTCCGGGGCCGGAGAGACCGAGGAACACGTCTGCGCCCTTCATCACGTCGGCCACGGAGCCCTTCTCCCTGTTGGGATTGGAAGTCCCGGCGAGCTCTTCCTTGGCCCAGTTCATGTGTTCCGTGCGCCCCTTGTAGATGGCGCCGCCCCGGTCGCAGAGAATGACGTTCTTCGCCCCGGCGGACATGAGGAACTTGCAGATGGCCGTACCGGCGGCGCCGGCTCCCGTCATGACGATTTTAACGTTGCCGATGTCCTTTCCCACCACTTTCAGGGCGTTCAGCAGCCCGGAGAGAACGATGACGGCCGTTCCGTGCTGGTCGTCGTGGAATATGGGAATGTCCGCTATCTCCTGGAGCTTCCGTTCGACTTCGAAGCACCGTGGGGCCGCGATATCCTCGAGGTTCACCCCGCCGAAGGAGGAGAGGATGAGGGCGGCGGTCCTGACGATCTCGTCGGTATCCTTGGAATTGATGCAGATGGGGAAGGCGTCAATGTCGGCGAAGCGCTTGAAGAGGATGGACTTGCCCTCCATGACGGGAAGGGCCGCGTCGGGACCGATGTCGCCCAGGCCGAGAACCGCCGTCCCGTCGGTGATGACGGCCACCATGTTGGCCTTGGAGGTCACTTCGAAGATGGAATCCCTGTTCCGCCCGATCTCCCTGCAGGGTTCGGCCACTCCGGGAGTGTAGGCCAGGGCCAGGTCGGCCATGGAGTTGACGGGCATCTTGCTTTCGATGGCCACCTTGCCCTTTTTCGCCCTGTGCAGATCCAGGGACTTTGCGTAGACTTCCTCGCTTCTCATGAAAGAACCTCCTTCGCGGAAATGAAAAATATATAAGGTCGCACTGCAGATTTCAGGAACCCACAACAGGTATTCTAACACTATCAGGGAAAATCGCCGTACATTTAGGACTGATTCATGGTGCGGCGAGGCAAGGGAAGCCGGTTTTCGACATAAGGAAGAGCATCTGACTGGTATACCATGGAAGCCAAATGTTTTCAGTCAGATTATATTCACAAATCATCAAATTTGTCAAACTTTTCCCTGCCGCCTGTCTAAATCAGCAGTGTTTCCAGGCAGAGGGAGTGCTCTGCGCTACAGGAGATCCCTGGAGAGGAAGGGAGACGCCGCCAGCTCCTCCCGGGTCATGTACAGCGGGTGGTCCAGGCAAAGACGGAGAACACTCTCCCTGTACGATGGACCTTCTGCGGGCTTCTTTTCCAGCAGGTCGGCGGCGATGCGGGCCGTTTCCTCCGCATCGCCGCCGGTGAAGCCCCGGCTTGTGACGCCCGCGAGACCGATGCGGATGCCGCTGGTGACGGTGGGCTTTTCCGGGTCGAAGGGGATGAGGTTCATGTTCACCGTGATCCCGGCGGCATGGAGGAGATCTTCGGCTTCCCTGCCCGTGAGGCCCTTGCTGCGGAGGTCCACCAGCATCAGGTGGTTGTCCGTGCCGCCCGAAACGAGGCTGAACCCCCGGGACGTCAGGACCGAGGCGAACCTGGCGGCGTTCTCCACCGTCCGCCGGCCGTAGTTCCGGAAGTCCTCCGTCATGGCGAGCCTGAAGGTCAGGGCTTTTCCCGCCATGATCTGGGGGATGGGACCTCCCTGGATGCCGGGGAAGATGGCCTTGTCGATCCTGGAGGCGAATTCCTTCCGGCAGAGGATGTTGCCTCCCCGGGCGCCCCGCATGGTCTTCGTGGTGGTGAAGGTGACGAAATGGGCGTGGGGGACGGGGCTGGGATGGACTCCCGCCGCCACGAGGCCGGCGATGTGGGCCATGTCCACCAGGAAATAGGCCCCCACTTTATCGGCGATCCCGGCGAACCGGGCGAAGTCGATGACCCTGGGGTAGGCGCTCCCTCCGGCGATGATCATCTTCGGGCGGTGTTCCAGGGCGAGCCTTTCGGCCTCGTCATAGTCGATCCGGCCCGTCTCCCTGTCCACGCCGTAGCTGAAGGCCCGGAAGAACTTTCCGGAGATGTTCACAGCCGTTCCGTGGGACAGGTGTCCCCCGTGCCGGAGGTCCATGCCGAGGATGACGTCACCGGGTTCGAGCATGGCCATGAACACGGCGAGGTTCGCGTTCACCCCGGAATGGGGCTGGACGTTGGCGTGCTCCGCTCCGAAGAGGGTCTTGGCCCGCTCGATGGCGAGGCTTTCCACCACGTCGATGAACCGGCATCCTCCATGGTACCGCTTTCCGGGGTAGCCTTCGGCGTACTTGTTGGTGAGCACCGATCCCTGGGCTTCGAGGATCACCTCCGGGACGAAGTTTTCCGACGCGATGAGCTCGATGGTGAGGTTCTGCCGTGCCTTTTCCCCCTCAATCGCCTCGGCGAGTTCGGGGTCGATGAACGATACGAGATTCATGGGTCTTCGTCAGCCTCCTTGGGCAATATTCGGCTCCCGGTTTCGGCGGGTCAGCTTCCGCCGCCGGGCATCCTGATGAACAGGGCGGTCGCTTCGGCCACCGTTTTCCCCCTGTCATCGGCCATCCGTGCCGCTGTGGTGATTTTCCGCCCCGACTGCCTGTCCACCTTTCCTTCCACCACGTATTCCTTTCCTTCCTGCACGGGGCGGAGGT
The DNA here is from genome assembly GCF_004366815.1 of Aminivibrio pyruvatiphilus. Lineage (NCBI taxonomy): Bacteria > Thermotogati > Synergistota > Synergistia > Synergistales > Aminobacteriaceae > Aminivibrio > Aminivibrio pyruvatiphilus. The sequence goes on from NZ_SORI01000022.1 coordinate 22,377, forward strand.
ACCGGACGGACATCTCTCCCGTCACCGCCCATGTGCCGATGGTTTTCCTCACGGCCCACGCCATGGCGTCGTCGAACACCGAGGCGATGATGCCCCCGTGGACCATGCCCTCGTAGCCGCACCACGTGGTATCCGGCCGTATGCGGATTTCCGTCCTGTGTTCCTCTTCGTTCCAGTAAATCTCCACGCCGAGGCTCCGGCTGTTTTCCTCCGGGGAACCGCAGACGAAGCATCCCCTGGACCGGGGCATTTTTTCCATGGAATCCTGCTCCTTTCGGGAAGTAGCTCATTCAATTATATCCGAAGGGGCCTCGGACGGTATAATGGATTCCACCACACTGCCCGGGAGGGATAGACATGCGCATCGCAGGCATGAGGGAAGATGACGACGGAAGCTGCCTGTACCTTGTCGAGGGGGAAGCACCCTCGGGGGAGAGGCTGCTTTTTCTTTACGACGAGAACGGCAGGGAGGCCCGTCCGGCGGAACGGGCCGAGGCGGAAACCCTTTTCCGGGAGGGGCTCCTGGAGCGGTGCTCCCTTCCGGCGGAGGAGGTTTTCTTCCCCGACGAACTGGAGGACCTGGAAAGGATGCTTCTTTCCGCGGCAAAGAAAGAGGAGGAGGAAGAGAAATGAGCAAAACCGTTTTTTTCAACGGAAAAATATACACGCCCCGAGGCACGGCCGAAGCGCTCCTTGCGGAAGGGCAGACCATCGCTGCAGTGGGACGGAACAGGGAAGTGCTCGAAAGGGCGGAGGGGGCCGAGAGGATAGACCTGGGCGGGAGGCTCATGCTCCCAGGATTTATCGACGGACACATGCATTTTCTTGCCTATGCCCTTTCACTGGAGCAGGCGGACCTCACGGGGTGCCGCTCCGTCCCCGAGGTCCGGGACAGGCTGAAGTCTTTCCTGGACAGGGAAAAGCCCGTCTCCGGAGAGTGGGTTTCCGGCCGGGGGTGGAACCACGAACATTTCGGAGAGCCCCGGATCTTCACCCGGGACGACCTGGACGACCTGGTTCCCTCAAACCCCGTGATCCTGTCCCGGGTGTGCGGCCACGTGGCGGTGCTCAATTCGAAAGCCCTTGAGATCCTGGGGATCACCGGCGACAGCCGCTTTCCCGGGGGGGTGGTGGACCTGGACGGCGCGGGGCATCCCACGGGCGTCATCCGGGAGACCGCGGTGGAATGGGTCCATTCCCGGAAACCCCTGCCGGACAGGGAGAAGCTCCGGAGGCTCGTGGCCAGGGCAGGTACGGCGGCGGCGGCGGCAGGGCTGACCTCCATCCATTCCGACGACCTGGGCTCCGTGGGGGGAGACTTCGAAACCATTCTCGGCCTCTATCTGGGCCTGGACGCGGAAGGGAAGATGCCCGTCAGGATAACGGAACAGCTCCTCCTCAGAAACAGGAAGGCCCTTGACCGGTTCCTGGCTTCGGGGTGGAGGACCGGCGACGGAAGCCCCGCCTTCCACATCGGCCCCCTCAAGATCCTGACCGACGGGTCCATGGGGGGGAGAACGGCCTTCCTGCGGGAGGAATACTCCGACATGCCGGGAGTCTACGGCGTGCCCATCTACGGGGCGGAGGAGCTGAACGACCTCGTCTGGACCGCCCACAGCGCGGGGATGCAGGTAGCCCTCCACGCCATCGGCGACGGCGCCCTGGACATGTGTCTCGACGCCCTGGAAAAGGCCAGGGAACGGAACCTGAGGAAGGCCCGCCATTATATCGTCCACTGCCAGATGGGGGATATGGATCAGTACCACAGGATGGCCCGCCTCGGCGTGGGGGCCGCCATCCAGCCTCCCTTCGTTCCCTCGGACCGTCCCATGGCCCTGCGGAGGATCGGGGAGGACCGGGCCCGCAGGGGATACGCCTGGAAGACCCTCCTTGACCTGGGGATTTTTCTCTCGGGGGGCTCGGACTGCCCGGTGGAGACCTTCGACCCCCTCTGGGGCATCTATACTGCCGTCACGCGGAAAGACCGGGACGGTGTTCCCGAAGGGGGATGGAACCCGGCCCAGAAGCTCACCGTGGAGGAGGCGGTGGACCTGTACACCAGGGGAGGGGCCTACGCCTCCTTCGAGGAGCACAAAAAGGGAACCCTCCAGGCGGGCAGGCTCGCCGACCTGGCCGTGCTCGACAGGGACATCTTTTCGGTTCCCCTGGAGGAGATTCCCGCCGGGAAAGCCGTGCTGACCATGATGGGAGGAAAGATCACCTTCCGGGATTTCTAGCCTCCCGACAGGGGAAGATGAAATCGGACCTCCCCTCCCCCGGGGAGAGGGAGGTCCCTGTTCCGGGCCAGGAACTTCCCGTCGGCGCCGAAGGCCAGGATGCCCCGGTGGAGGCACCCCGCCTCTTCGTCCCACATGGACGGGGGGATATGGCCGGCGAACCGCTCCCGGATTCCGTCGAGGACATCGCCGTAGACAGGGTTTTCCGGAAGCTCGAGGACGACGGCTTCACCGGAGGTCACCCCGAGGTTCATGGCGAGGACGCCGAAAAATCTGACTGTATATTGCATGGATATTCCTCCTTTCCCGCTCTCTCCGGCTTCTATTGTACATGGCCGGTCTCCGGGATTGAACGGCTCTCCGGATTATGCAATAATCTGGCTGAACTATAACAAATCTGCAAGAAGGAGCGTTCGCCATGAATAAGACTTCCCCGCGCCTGTTCCGGACCCTTGTTTTTTCTCCTTCAACGGTCAGAAGAATGGTTCTTCTCCTCCTTCTCCTCCCGGCGGTGCTTTTTCCCCTGTCCCAGGCACGGGCCTCGGAGGCGGGACGGCTCTCCTGCGACGTGGTGGTCGCCGGCGGAGGTGCCGGGGGGATCAGCGCCGCCATAGCCGCGGCGAGGCTGGGTGTGAGGGTGATCCTTCTCGAGGAGACGGAATGGCTCGGCGGTCAGATGACTGCAGCGGGTGTCTCCACCATGGACGATCTCAGCGGAAACAGGACCGGCCTGTACGGCGAATTTTACGAGAATGTCCTGTTCCATTATTTCATGAAGGGAAAGTCCGTCTCCACATGTTACTGGGACGGGAGCACCATGGCCTTCGAACCTTCCGTGGGCAGGGACATCCTTGTCCGGATGGCGAAGGATGCGGCAAAGGAAGCTTCCTCAGGAGGAAAAAAAGGAAGCCTGGACATTTTCTACCGGTCCAGGGTTACCGCTGTCCGCAGGGAGGGACCGGCAGTCCGCGGAGTCACGGCGGACATGGACGGGCGAAGGATGATTATAGACTGTTCCGTCCTCATCGATGCCACCGAGTGGGGCGACGTGATCCCCCTGGCGGGGGCCCTCTACCGGGCGGGGAACTCCCTGAGTCCCATGATCTCGCCGAAGAGCCGAATCCAGGACATCACGTGGCTTGCCGTCATGAAAAAATACCCCGGAGGGATCCCTTCCTCCCTGAAGCTCCGGAATCCCCCCCCGGGATATGAGCGGTACCTCCCCGGATTCAGGAAGATCGTGACGAAGAACGGCAACTCCTTCAGGAGCTATCCCCTCCGTCTTCCCGTGGATTTTGCCACACACAACGGCTACCGGGGACTTCCCGATTCCTCCAATCCCGGAAACTACGATGCCTCGACCCCCGAGGGATGGTCCGCCATCACGAAGACCGGCATCAACTGGGCCAACGACTACCCTGGAAGCGAGAAGTGGGAGGGACGGGGGGGCCTTCCCGCGGCCTACCTGGAGGATCCGGAATTCCGCAGGAAGGCCGGCGCCGCTGCCCTGATGAAAACCCTCTCTTTTCTTTATTATGTCCAGAACGAACTCGGGGAGCCCTGGTCCGTGGCGGACGACGAGTACTCTTCGTCCGCACCGCTGGACACCGCCAGAGGAATCGTTCCCGATGAGTACGCCGAAATCCTCCGCCGTTTTCCCCCCATTCCCTACGTAAGGGAAAGCCGCAGGATCGTCGGCCTCGAGACCCCCGCGTCACGGGACGTGCGCCTGAACTCCGAGAGCTACCGGGACGGACGGGACGGACGGGAAGTTGCCGGGGCCATTGCCATCGGAGGCTACATTCTCGATCTTCATGCCGGGGACGAAGATGTGGATTTGGAAGCCGAATTCGGTGAAACCGCTTCCTCCATCAAAACTGACATGCCTCGGGGGCCCTTCCAGGTTCCCTTCGGCAGTCTTGTGTCCAGGAACGTGGACGGTCTTCTCGCGGCGGAAAAGAACATCTCCATGTCGCGGCTCGTCGCCGGCGCCTTCAGGCTTCAGCCCATCTCCATGCTCACGGGCCAGGCGGCCGGCACCACTGCCGCTCTCTCCGTGCTGACGGGCATCCCTCCCCGGGCGCTGGATCCCCGGAAGGTTCAAAAATCCCTCCTCGAGGCAGGCAGTGCCCTCTCCCTGTGCGATTATTCCGACGTTCCGAGGGACCACCCCTTCTGGCCGGGAGTCCAGATGTCGAACCTCTACGGGTGGATCGCCCCCGAGGAGCTTCCCTCGGCCCCCTCCGCGAAGATCGACGATATTTACAACCACAAGGTAGTGAGGGCCCGGCTCTACGGTCTTGACAAGGGGACCTTCGGGGTAAACTCACCCCTGACCGGAACGGAGGCCGAAGAACTTTTCCGGAAAGCCTTTTCCGGCCCGCAGGCGGCGGGCCCCCTGCTGTACCCCGGGAGCGGCCCGGCGTCCTTCGTTACGCGGGGGGAATTCTGCTCCGCCCTGGCCAGGGCCCTGGGCTACCGGAACCTTCCCCGGGATACCCGGCCCCGCTATGCTGACATTCAGGAGGAGTCCCGGCTCTTCGGTCCGGTACACTTCCTCGCCGAACGGGGCGTTCTCGACCGGGCGGCCAGGGGGGGCGTGTTCATGCCAGATTCCTTCGTCACCAGGGGGGCGGCGGCCGATATGATCATGAGGGCGGTTACGGCCCCAAAAGGAGGAAATTGACATGAAGTGCCACCTGTGCGAGGCGAAGGGGTGCTCCAGGGGAGAGCCCTGCAGCCCGGGGAAAGGAACGGAACTGTATGACGGGGAGGACCTCCGTCTCCTGAAAACCGCTTCCGACGTGGAGGCGCTCTACTATTGCACCCTGAACCGTCTTGAGGAGATCATGGAATTCGCCCGGAGGATGGAGTACAAAACCCTGGGGATCGCCTTCTGCGTCGGTTTTTCCGACGAGGCGGCCCTTCTGGGGGACATGCTTTCGCAGGAGTTCGAGGTTCATTCCGCCTGCTGCAAGGTCTGCTCCATGACGAAAGACGAGATAGGCGCCGTCAGGCGTCCCTGGATCGGCGCCGTCTCCTGCAACCCGGCGGAGCAGGCCCGGCTTCTCGACGAGGCGGGGTCTCAATTCAGCATCGTCCTCGGTCTCTGTGTCGGTCACGACAGCATCTTTTACCGCCATTCAAAGGCCCCGGTCACGACCTTCGTGGTCAAGGACAGGGTCCTTGGGCACAACCCCGCGGCGGTGCTCTACAGCCGGTACCTCAGGAAAAACCTGAAGCGTTCTCCTGCGGAGAGGACCGTGTAATCTTCGGGGGCCGGGACATGACGAAGGACAGCCGGAATTCGGGATCACCTCCGCCGGCCGGCCGGAAAGGGGAGCGAAGGACTCCCTCTCTATCCCTGAAGGCGGTCCTTGTCCTCTCCTTTCTGGCGGTCACCATCCTCGGGACCGGCCTGGCAGGATTTCTCTCCTACCGGAACACCAGGGAATCCCTGTCGGGAATGGCCTCCATGCTGTGCCGGGACATGGCTGTCCGTGTAAGGGAACATGTCCTCTCCTTCCTTGCCGCACCCGAGATCATCAACAGGATGAATTCCCGGGCCCTGGCTGAAGGGATTTTTGATCCCCGGGACATGAAAAGTCTCCAGTCCTTTTTCAGGCAGCAGCTGGACGCTTTTCCAACGGTGTCCAGCATCTATTTCGGGAACCCCCGGGGAGGAGTCGTGAACAGCGGCAGGGAGGGACCCGGGGAACCGCCGTATGTCATCGAGACGGAGGATTTCGCCGCAGGAACCTTCAGGAAATATGCCGTGGACCGGGACGGTAATAAAACGAGACTTCTCTCCGAACTGCCGGGATTCGACGGCAGGACAAGGGCCTGGTACACGGCGGCGGAAAAAAAGGGAAAACCTTCATGGAGCAGCCCCTATGTTCTGTTCACGGGCCATGACGTGGCGGTGACAGCTTCCCGCCCCGTCTACGACCCGGCGGGCACTCTCCTGGGGGTGGCCGCCGTGGACGTTTTCCTCTCCCGAATCACCGCTTTCCTCTCTTCCCTAGAGACCGGAATTCCGGGGAAGGCCTTCATTCTCGACGGCGAAGGATTCCTCGTGGCCTCCTCTTCGGGAGAAAGACCCTTTACAGCCGACAGCAAGGAAGGGGTTCGCAGGATCAGGGGCACGGAGAGCTCCAGCGAGTACGTCCGGCTTTCTTCCCGTGAGGTGGAGGCCTGGCGCAGGGGGGAGAAACTCTTCCCCTCGGGTGTTCCTCTCGAAACGGAAATTCAGTCGGAAGAGGATCCCTTCTATATCCACGCCTCCCGGCTCTCAGAGGGTGAAGCATTCGACTGGATAGTAGTCGTGGCTATTCCGGAAAGCGCCTTTCTCGGCGGAATCAGGAGGAACTTCAGGGATTCAGGTGTTCTTGCGGCGGGGGCATTCCTCTTTGCCGTGCTCCTCGGCGTTCTGATCTCCAGGAAAATTGCCTCCCCGATCGGTGGGCTGAACGAGGCGGCCCGGGCACTTGCCCTTGGTGAGACTCCCGTTGATGTTTCCGGGGACTGCGGGATCAGGGAAGTGCGGGAACTGGCCTTTTCCTTCCGGAAGATGGCGGACCGGCTCCGGGAAACAATCCGGGGGTTGGAGGAGGAAGTCGAACGAAGGGAAAAAAGCGAGGAGGAACTCAGAAAGGCGAAAAATGCAGCCGAGGAGGGAAGCCGGGCGAAGAGCACCTTTATTGCCAATATGAGCCACGAGATCCGGACCCCTATGAACGGGGTGATCGGTTTTACCGACCTTCTCGGTGACACTCCCCTCAACGAGGAACAGAAGGGGTACCTCGAAAATGTGAAGGTGTCCGCAGCGGGGCTGATGGACGTAATTTCCGGCATCCTCGACATCTCCAGGATCGAGGCGGGGACCTTCAGTCTGGAAGAGGAGGAGACGGATCTTCGCCTCCTTCTCCGGGAAACGTTGGTCATGGTGCGGCACGAAGCTGAGATGAAGGGGCTGGATGTCACCCTCTCCCTCCCCGACAACCTTCCGGCCGCGGTAATGATTGATCCCGTAAGGATACGGCAGGTTCTCCTGAATCTCCTGGGAAACGGAGTCAAGTTCACCGAAAAGGGAGAGGTGAAGCTGTCGGTCAGCTTCCGTCCGGGACAGAGCGGAAAATGTCTCTTCACCTTCTCGGTCTCGGACACGGGACCCGGTATTCCTTCCTATGACCTGAAGAGAATCTTCGAGCCCTTTTACCAGTCTGACGGGGCGAATACAAGAAAGTTCGGCGGACTGGGCCTCGGCCTCGCCATTTCCGACGGCATCCTGAAGCAAATGGACAGCTTTCTCTCCGTGGAGAGCAGCCCCGGCCGGGGAAGCCGATTCTTCTTCACCATTGCGGCATCCTGCAGAAATATGAGTGAAGAGCAGACGGACAGCGGAATGACAGGGACCCATCCCCTGCAGGAGAGCAGGGAAAGCCGTCCCGGAACGGAGGCCGCCGGTTTCGCAGGGAAAGTCATCCTGCTGGCGGAGGATGTGAAGATGAACAGGAAGCTCCTCCGGATCCTTCTCTCCCGCCTGGCTCCCGAAGCGGAAATCCTGGAGGCCTCCGACGGCCGGGAAGCGGTGCGGCTGTTCCGTGAAAGACATCCCGGACTTGTATTTATGGACATCCACATGCCCGGGATGAGCGGCTGCGAGGCGGCGGCGGCGATCCGCGGAATGGAGGGTGCATCGGGTACTGGACCGTTCATCGTGGCCCTGACAGCGGATATCTCCAGGGAGGCGGAGGAGGAGTGCCTGCGGTCGGGAATGAACGCCTTCCTGACCAAGCCCGTGGAAAGGGAGGATGTTCGGTCAATACTCGAACGTTTTCTTTCCGGGGAATGATCCCTGCATTCCCGGCAGATTTTCATACGGCAGATTGGCTATTGACAAAGAAGCGGTCTTTGCATAAAATCTCCAAATATATCTGAAAAGGCGATGAACCGGTATGTTCTTTTCCGGTCGTCCGGCGACAGAGAGGGGCGTTCAGCGGCTGAGAGGCGTCCCCGCCGGGAGGAAATGGACGAAAAGGCCGGTGAGCCGGAATGGAAAGGGCAGCCGTTAAAGAGCGGTTCCCGGAGTACATTCCCGGTCCGGGCTCCCGTCATCGGGCCCGAGCGGGACATGGGTTTTATTTCATGTCCAATTAGGGTGGTACCGCGAGTTTCGGCTCGTCCCTTCGGGGACGGGCCGTTTTTTATATCCCGACAACAACAGGAGGTGCGGAGATGTTTGGAGGAACAGGTACTGCAGTGGTAACCCCGTTTAAAGAGGGCGGCGTGGATTTCGAGAGTTTCGGGCGTTTCCTGAACTGGCAGATCGAAAACGGTGTTGAGTTCCTTGTGGTCCTTGGCACCACCGGGGAAAGTCCCACCGTCACCGCAGCGGAGAGGGCGGAGATCATCACCTTTGCCGTGAAGGCGGCGGCGGGGAGAGTGCCGGTGGTCATCGGCACGGGCACCAATTCCACGGCCAGCACCATAGCCCTGTCCCAGCAGGCCGAGGGACTGGGGGCCGACGGTGTGCTCGTGGTGACCCCGTATTACAACAAGCCCACCCAGGAAGGGCTGTACCAGCATTTCAAGGCAGTCGCGGCGGCGATAAAGATCCCCCTCATCGTCTATAACGTGCCGGGCCGCACAGGGACGAACATCCTCCCCGAGACGGTCCACAGGCTGAGCAGGCTGCTCAACGTGGCAGGAATAAAGGAAGCTGCCGGAGACGTGGCCCAGATCGACACCCTGGTCCGGCTCATCAAAAAGGACCGTCCCGATTTCGCCGTTCTTTCCGGGAACGACGACCAGGCGTTCCATCTCGTGAACTCCGGCGGCGACGGAGTCATCTCCGTGCTGTCCAACGTCATGCCCCGGGAGACGTCGGACATGATCCGGCTGGCCCTCGCCGGGGAGGTGGAGAAGGCCCGGGAGCTCCATCACAGGATGTTCCCCCTCATGAAGAACCTCTTCGTGGAGGCGAACCCCATTCCCGTGAAGTATGCGGTGAACCGCCTCGGGCTCTGCCGGAACGAACTCCGGCTTCCCCTGGTTCCCGCCACGGAGAAGTGCATGGCTGTCATCGACGAGTCCCTGAAGGAGTGCGGGGTGAGCCTATGAGATACGGCCTCGTGGGGGCGTCGGGGCGCATGGGGGCGGAGATCCGGAAGGCCTTCGCCTCCCATGAGCTCTGCTATACCCTCGATATCGGCGGAGAGACATGCGAAGGCACGCCCGAGGTCATGGTGGACTTTTCCCTGCCCTCTGCCCTCGGCGCCACCCTGGACGCGGTGCGGCGCTTTTCCTGCGCCCTCGTGCTGGGCACCACCGGGATCACCCCGGAACAGATGGACGAGGTGCGGTACGTTGCCCGGTCCGCGGCGGTGGTCCAGAGTTTCAACTTCGCGGCCGGGGTGACCCTGTTCAAGATGATCCTCCGGGAATTCGGGCCCCTTTTCGCAGACTGGGACGCGGAGATGAGCGAGACCCACCACAACAGGAAAAAGGACGCCCCTTCCGGGACGGCCATCCTCCTTCGGGAGGCCCTCGGGCGGGACTGCCCCACCCATTCACTCAGGATGGGCGGCGTTCCCGGGGACCACACGGTGTCCTTCGCCAACGAGGGAGAGGTGTTCACCCTGACCCACAGGGCCATCTCCCGGAGCGTGTTCGCCCTGGGAGCCCTTCGGGCGGCGGAATTCGCCGCCGGGGCGAAGCCCGGATTCTATTCTTTCGAGGAGGTCCTCACATGCGGACGGAAGATATCATAAGGCTCATCAAGGAATCGAAGAAGAAAACGCCCTGCATCGCCTACGTCTCCGGGGACCTCGATGAAATGGACGCCGGCGGCGTTGCCTTTGTCGGCGGGAAGGATTTCGGCATTCTGGCGGGAGACCGGGCGGAGGTCGAGAAAATCCTGTCGGAGAACGCCCCGAAAATCAGGTCGGTCCACGTGGAGACCAGGGCGCGGAATTCCGCTGTTCCCCTGGCGGACCTGACGAAATACGAAGCCCGGATCGAGCCCGGCGCGGTGATCCGGGACATGGTGGAGATCGGCAAGGCCGCCGTGGTGATGATGGGTGCCGTGATCAACATCGGCGCCGTCATCGGAGAGCGGACCATGATCGACATGAACGCAGTGGTGGGCGGAAGAGCCCAGATCGGGGCGGACTGCCACATCGGCGCCGGGGCGGTGGTGGCGGGAGTCATCGAACCGCCGAGCGCCACCCCCGTGGTGATCGAGGACAAGGTCCTCGTGGGGGCGAACGCCGTCATCCTCGAGGGCGTCAGGGTCGGCACCGGGGCAGTGGTGGCGGCGGGGGCCATGGTGACGAAGGATGTTCCCCCAAGGACCGTGGTGGCGGGTTCCCCCGCCAGGGTGGTCAAGGACGTGGACGAAAAGACGGAATCCAAGACGGAGATCGTGCAGGATCTCCGCAACCTGAAGTAGCCGGACACGCGGCGGAGGAGAGGACCGGAAGTGATCGTACAGAAGTATGGCGGGTCGTCGGTGGCCACGGCGGAGAAGATCCGGGGCGTGGCCGAGAGAATCAAGCAGAGGGTGGACCGGGGAGAAAAGCTTGTGGTGGTGGTCTCCGCCATGGGGAAGACCACGAACTCCCTTATCGCCCTGGCGGAGCAGGTTTCGCAGGAGCCGTCCCCCAGGGAGCTGGATATGCTCCTGGCCACGGGGGAGCAGGTGACTTCCGCCCTCCTCGCCATGGCACTGTGCGACATGGGTATACCGGCCCTCTCCTACAACGCCTTCCAGCTCGGGCTGACCACCACGGGCAGCTTCAACAACGCCCGGATCATGGACCTGAACCTGTCCAGGCTGAGGATGCAGCTCGAGCGGAGGAGCGTCCTCGTGGTGACCGGGTTCCAGGGTGTCACACCCGAAGGCGATGTCACCACCCTGGGCAGGGGCGGCTCGGACACGTCGGCGGTGGCCATCGCCGCCAAGTGCGGCTGCCCCTGCGAGATCTACAGCGACGTGCCGGGGGTGTTCACCTGCGACCCGAACAGGGTCCCCGGAGCCCGGAAGCTCGATTACATCACCTACGACGAAATGCTGGAACTGTCGTCCCTGGGGGCGAAGGTACTCCATTCCAGGGCCGTGGAAATCGCAAAAAAATACTCGGTGGACCTGTACTGCGGCTCCACCTTCTCCGATGAAAGGGGGACCTGCGTAGTGAATTCCCTTCCCGAGTGGCTCGAGCAGCCCGTCGTTTCGGGCGTGACCACCGACAGCAACCAGACGAGGCTCACCATATCCCGCCTTCCCCGGTCCATGGAGGCCCTGAGCGCGCTCTTCACCGGGCTGGCTGAGCAGGGAGTGAACGTGGACATGATCTCCACGGTGAACGAGAACGGCCATTCCCATCTCACCTTCACCGTGGTGGACGCCACGGAAAAGGCGGTGCTCAGGACGGTGAGGGACGTTCTTGCTCCCTGGGAAGGATGGTCCGTGTCCGAAGACCGCAACGTGGTAAAGGTCTCCGCCGTGGGAGTGGGGATGAAGTCAGCCCCCGGAGTGGCCGCGCGGTTCATCTCCGCCCTGAGCCGGAAGGGGATCGCCATGCTGGGGACCACCACGTCGGAAATCAAAATTTCCGCCCTCGTGGCCACGGAGGACGGCAACGCAGCCCTCCGCGCCCTGGTGGAAGAGTTCGGTCTGGGGGAATGATGCCGATGCTGTCTCCCGTCTATTCTCCCTGGAACCTTTCAGTGGAGCGGGCCGAGGGAATGAAGGTCTATACGGACAGGGGCGTCTTCCTGGACGCTTTTTCCGGCATCGGCGTCCTCCCCCTGGGGCACAGCCATCCCGACGTGGTCCGGGCGGTGGCTGAAAAGGCTGCCCGGTTTACCCATCTCTCCAACTACTTTCTCGATCCCGACGCAGTCACCGTGGCGGAACAGCTCGTCGCCATGACGGGGCGCCCCGGGGAGGTCTACTTCTCCAACTCCGGCGCCGAAGCGAACGAGGCCGCCCTCAAGGCGGTGAAGAAGCACAGGAAGGGGGTCATAGTCTCCTTCGAGGGGAACTTCCACGGAAGAACCCTCGGCGCCCTCTCCGTCACCTGGGGCCCCTCCATGAGAAAACCCTTCGAACCCCTCGTTCCCGGGTGCGTTTTCCTTCCCCTGCGGGGAGGCATGCTCCTCGACTTCGCCGAAGAATACGATGTGGCGGCCGTTTTCCTGGAGTGCGTCCAGGGAAACAGCGGCGTGATCCCTGTCCCCGGCGAGCTGGCCGAGGCGGTGAAGATATTGCAGCGGGACAAGGGGGTCCTTGTCGCCGCCGACGAGATTCAGGCCGGGCTCGGCCGGACGGGAAAAAACTTCTCCTATGAACACTGGGGACTGGCCCCGGACATCGTCACCATCGGCAAGGGCATCGGCGGAGGGCTGCCCCTCGGCGCGGCGGTCTTCTGCGGATGGTCTCCCTTCAGCCCCGGAGACCACGGGTCCACCTTCGCCCCCAATCCCGTTTCCCTGGCGGCGGGGAAGGCGGTGCTCTCCCATCTCACCCCGGCCTTTCTCGGGGAGGTTGCCCGCAAGGGGGAAAGGTTCGGCAAGCGCCTTTCGGAACTTCCCTGGGCCGGGGAGGTGCGGGGAAAAGGCCTCATGATCGGCGTCGTCACGGATGATGCCGCCGGAGTGAAGCAGCGGGCCTTCGAAAAAGGAGTGCTCCTCAACGCGGCGGGAGGGGCACTCCGGTTCCTGCCCTCCCTCGCCGCCACAGACGAGGAACTGGACGAACTGGTTGACAGGCTGAACTTCTAGCAGGCGTCAGGGTGAGGCGAGTGGACCAGGAACCGCCCGCACTCCCGGAAACCGTATTTTCTGTAGAGAGGGAACCCCATGGGGGAGGCCTGGAGGGCCACGGCGGAACAGCCGGCCTCCCGGGCCTCCTTCAGTGTTCTGTCAAGAAGCCGGTTTCCCAGGCCCAGGCGGCGGAATTCCGGCAGCACGGAAAAATAGAAGAGTCCCGCGGTCTTCCCCGGCAGGGTCAGCAGGGCCGTCGCAGCCGGCCTGCCCCGGAAGGAAAGGGTCAGCAGCCGGAATCTGTCCCGGACGGGCTCTTCCGTCATGGACGCCGCAAAGGCGGCGAAGGCTTCCAGGTGATGCGGTTCCGATCCGAACCCTTCAAGGGAGGAAGCGGCCCACTCCGCGGCCTCTCCTGAGGTGCGGCAGACCGAAATGTCCCCGCCGGAAAACGGAGGCGCGGCGTTCCGCCCTTCCCTGAGTCGAAGAAGCATGGCCGGGGGCGAACACCGGAGGGGAAGCCCTGCCCGGGCAACTTCGCCGCTTTCGGAGAGAGCTTCCGTTCCGGGGGATATCCACCAGGTGAAGGGCATGTTTTCCGAGGCGAAGAAGGACAATGCCTCGGCGGCCATGGCTGCCCCGTTTCCCTTTTTTGTTCTCAGGGCGTAGTTCTGGTCCGGGATGGCCGTTCCTGTGGAGAGGAGGAACACGCCTTGGCTCTCCTTGGCCCGGCACGAAGAAAGGGTTCTCCAGAGCCTCAGCGATGCCTCAAATGTCTGGGCGGCTTCGGCGGCGGCCTGCTTTTCATTGAAATGCTCCATGCGGTTCCTCCGGAAGTTTGAAAATCTGTGGGATAATTGTACAATACGGAGTGTATCCCCGGAAATCTTTGCCTGCGAAAAATAATTGAACCTTTGTGAAGGAGGTCTTCCTATATGCTGTACCGTTCCATGCCCCGCACAGGGGATGAACTGTCCATTCTGGGTTTCGGCTGCATGCGCCTTCCCCTCGACGGAGAGGGGAAAATCGACGAGAATCGGGCAACAGCCCTGGTTCGTACCGCCATCGACCGGGGAGTGAACTATATCGACACCGCCTACCCCTACCACGGTGGCGAGAGCGAACCCTTCGTGGGCAGGGCCCTCGGGGACGGCTACCGGGAGAAAGTATTCCTCGCCACCAAGCTGCCTTCGTGGATGGTGGAGACCCCCTCCGACATGGACCGCTTTCTGGACGAGCAGCTCGCCCGCCTGCAGACGGACGTGATCGACTATTTCCTGCTCCATTCCCTGAACGCCGAACGGTGGGAGATCATGAGGAAGAACGGCTTCGGCGCCTTCCTCGACAGGGCCCTGGCGGACGGGAGGATCCGGCGGGCCGGGTTTTCCTTCCACGACCAGCTTCCCCTCTTCCGGGAGATCGTGGACGCCTACCCGTGGCATTTCTGCCAGATCCAGTACAACTACCTGGACACGAACTACCAGGCGGGCACAGCAGGGCTGAAGTACGCCGCGGAGCGGAATATGGGCGTGGTGATCATGGAGCCCCTCCGGGGAGGAAATCTGGCCAGGAACATTCCGGACGTGATGAAGAAGATCTGGAGCGGGTCGCCGAAGCCCTTTTCCCCCGCGGGATGGGCGCTCCGCTGGCTCTGGGACCAGCCGGAAGTCTCCGTGGTCCTGAGCGGCATGACCACGGAGGAGGATCTGGAAGACAACCTCGCCTCCGCCGATGACGCCTGCACAGGCTGCCTGACCGCAAGGGAGCGGGACATGATCGCCCGGGTGAAGGAGGAGTACCGGACGAGGATGAAAGTCCTCTGCACGAGCTGCCAGTACTGCATGCCCTGTCCGGCGGGGGTGAACATTCCAGAGTGCTTCAACCGGTACAACATGGCCTTCATGTTCGATAACCTCGAACAGGCCCGGATGACTTACCCCGTCTTCCTGAAGCCGGGGGCAAGGGCGAGCGCCTGCGTGAAGTGCGGAGCCTGCGAGGAGAAGTGTCCCCAGAACCTCCGGATCCGCACCCTTCTGGATTCCGTGGCGGAGCTTCTGGAGCCGAAGGAATAGCTTTTTCACTGCAAACGGCGGCGGAGTGAGCGCCCGGGGCGTTCTCCCGGGAAACCTCCCTCCGCCGTTCCGTGCTGCATCACCCCCTATTTCCGGATCTTCCGCGAAGAGCGGGCTCGGGAGAAATTCCCGCAGAAGAGGTGTTGGTCATGGTTCGCTACAAACTGCTCACCGGAGAGAGCCGGTTCCGGATCCACCTGATCGCCCAGGGGCTTGCCGTGGGTGCCGTCGCCGGGTTTGCCGCCGTCTGCTACCGCCTTCTTCTCGGCATGGCGGAGGACTTCTCCCTCGCAGCTCTCACCGGCGGGCTGCCCCTTCCCTTTCCCGTCACGGTGCTTCTCTGGTGCGGGGTCGCAGTGGCCATCGGCCGTCTTATGGAGTGGGAGCCCATGGCGAGGGGAAGCGGCATTCCCCAGGTGGAGGGGGAGCTTCTCGGTCAGGTGTCCATGTCCTGGTGGAAGGTGCTGGCGGCGAAATTTCTCGGAGGGGGACTTGCCATCGCCCTCGGCCTTTCCCTCGGCAGGGAGGGGCCTTCGGTCCAGATCGGCGCGGCCGCCGGCAAGGGGATGGCGGTACTGCAGAAGCGGGGAAAGGTGGAGGAGCGGCTTTTCCTTTCAAGCGGGGCCTCGGCGGGGCTTTCCGCCGCCTTCAACGCCCCTCTCGCCGGGGTGATCTTCGCCCTGGAGGAAGTCCACAAGAGTTTTTCTCCCCTGGTGCTTCTTTCGGCCATGATGGCCTCCCTGGCGGCGGATTTCGTGTCGAAGCACTTTTTCGGCCTCGGGCCGGTTTTTTCTTTCGGCGTTCCCTCGGTCCTTCCCCTGAACCTCTACGGCCACCTGCTCCTCCTAGGGCTGCTCTGCGGCGCCGGCGGCGCCCTCTTCTCCAGGGTGATCCTCGACGTCCAGACCCTCTACGGCAGGCTCCCCTTCCCCGCACGGTACAGGGTGGTCATTCCCGCCCTGGCGGCCCTCTGCATCGGGCCCTTTCTTCCCGACATCCTGGGAGGCGGCCATGCCCTGGTGGAGCATCTCGGCATGGGAGGGAAGACCCTGTCCCTCATCTTTCTCCTCTTCGCGGGCAAGCTGCTCTTCACGGCCCTCTGCTTCGGTTCCGGGGCGGCCGGGGGGATCTTCCTGCCCATGCTCGCCGTGGGGGCCTCCCTGGGAGCCCTGTACGGAACGGCTGCGGCCCTGTTCACGGGAATGGACCAGGCCTTCGTGGTGAACTTCCTCATCGTGGGGATGGCGGGGTTCTTCGCGGCGGTGGTCAGGGCTCCCATCACGGGGATCATTCTCATCACCGAGATGACCGGGTCCTTCACCCACCTGCTGTCCGTCTCCGCCGTGGTCATCCTTGCCCATGTGACGGCGGACCTGCTACGGGCACGGCCCATATACGACTCTCTCCTCCTCAGGATGCTCCGGAAAAGCGACGGGGCAGTCAGTGCCGGGAAGATACTTCTCGAGGGAACGGTCTGCCCGGGGTCGCCTCTCGACGGCAGAATGGTGAGGGAGGCGTCCCTGCCCGAGGGTTGCCTGCTTGTGAGCATCCACCGGTCCGGGGAGGAGATTCTCCCCAACGGGGACACGCTGCTCTCCGCAGGGGACAGGATAATAGCCCTGGCCGACGGGAGCCGGGCCAGGCGCATCAGGGAAAAACTGCTGGACCTCTCGGGAGTGTGCGTTCCGGAAAAGCACCTCTGGGAGTGACGGGCGGACTAT
The DNA here is from genome assembly GCF_004366815.1 of Aminivibrio pyruvatiphilus. NCBI lineage: Bacteria > Thermotogati > Synergistota > Synergistia > Synergistales > Aminobacteriaceae > Aminivibrio > Aminivibrio pyruvatiphilus. The sequence goes on from NZ_SORI01000022.1 coordinate 39,174, forward strand.
TTCCCCGGGTCTTTCTCCGAGGCGCCCCTGGTGCTTTCCTTCTTCCGGTAGCCATACTGGAGTATGAGGAAGGCGAGAAAGCCTGTGGACGTATAGGCGACTCCTCCCCGGAATGTTTCGTAGGGAAGGAAGTGGTAGTGATACTGGATTCCGGCGATGATGATGAGAGAAGCATACACGGCCGACTTCAGGGGTGACAGTCCCCGCTTCAGTATTTTGAACCTGAGAAGCCAGATCATGAGGGTTCCGAGGGCGATGATGGCGATCCTGTCAAACATGGCGAATCTCTCCGTTCCTGGTGAAAGTTATTCCTGGCTTCTGGCCGAGAACATCTGGACGAAAACCTTGTGGGAATTTCTCGGCAGAATGCGGTAGCCCTTTTTCTCCTTGGTGAGCCAGAGAAAATAATCCCTGTAGAAGGACGAGCTCAGGTCGAGGATGGATTTTCCCCGGTTTTCCTTGATGAGTTCGTAACTGTTCTTTATGACCCTGTCCTCGTCGCTGTCCCACCGGAAGGTGCCCAGGGCATAGGCCGCGGCCTTCTCGGGAAGGTTGTTCAGCGGGAAGGCCGGCAGGAGCAGGGTATGGTCGCTCCAGTCGTAGGTGCCGTATCCCTGTCCGGGCACCACGATCACCCGGGGGATGCCGTACATCCGTATTCTGGCCACCACCAGCATTTCCGGGTCCAGGGCAGCCAGCTCCTCCACGATGGCCGCCGCCCGGTCGAGAGAGAGGGGAGGTTTTTGGCTCTGGCAGAGCTGGGACGGATCCCTCCGGGCGGACTTGGCCGTGAGGGAGATGTATTCCTTCTTGGAGAAGATGAGGTCCTTCAGTTTTCTCCGGCGCACGGCGGGCGGGATGCCCTCCAGCTCGGCGGCGGTTTTTTTCACCCTCCGCTCCCATTTCGAAATTTCCTGGGTCGCGAAAACGATGTTCCGTGCGAGGTTCTTGGCGGATTCCAGCAGGCCGGTGACTTTCTGGATCTCGTTTTCATCCAGCCCGCCGCCCTCCTCCCCGTTCCCCTTGAGGAAGGAGGCGATGCGCTTCTCCGCCTCGACGAAAGCGTGGTGGTCCACCGCCATCTGCTGCTTTTCCTTTTCCTGGGCCTCCCGGTAGCCCCTGGTCCGCATGGAGACCTCAGTGTAGGATTCGAGGCACTGCTGGAGGTCCGAGAGAAGATGGTCCGTCTCGGAAGGCAGGGCTCCCTGCTTTGCCAGCACCACGGGGAGGATGATTTTGATCCTGGACTTCAGCCCGTCGAGCTGCCGCCGCATCTGGACGGCCTTCCCCTCCGGGGAGAAGCCGTTCCGGGGGGGGGTGACGGGCTTGCCCATGATCATGGAATAGGCCTCGGCAATGAAGTCGGAGAATGTGTAGTACTGGAAGAGCCCAGGCGCCGCCTTGGGGGAGAGGGCTTCCCGGAGGGCGGGAGAGGCGGGGGTGAGTTCGTCGCTCACGTAGCCGAAATCGATGAAGAGCCGCTCCCGGTCGTCGAAGAGCAGCTCGTCGGGGAGGTCTTCCGTGTGAGCGTCCACGAGGGAGACCAGCACGTCCCAGTACTGTGTCGAGAGTATTTGCCACAGCTTCCTGGCGGCGATGCGGTCGTCTGTCTCTGTGGAATCCCTGACGGCCAGGTAGTTTTTCGCCGCGGCGGCAAACTTTTCGGTGGCCTCCAGCAGGGGCTGGTTATCACTCCATCGTGCAAAACCGATCGTGTCCATGGCGTCATCTCCGTCCGTCGCGAAAACCTTCCGCCCGCTCAAAAGCGGAATCCCCTGTATGATACCATACGGCCCTTACGGTTCGGGGGATCTCCCCTCGATGACAAGGGGCCATTCCCCGAGCTTCACGAAGCGGAACCCCTTCTTCCGGAGAAGAGGCACGGCTTCCTTCAGCCCCTCCGCAGTCCGGCCTTCAGGCCGGTTCATGTGGAAGAGCACGATCTCCCCTCCCCGAAGGGAAAGCAGGCCGTCAACGATCTTTTTTTTCGAATAGGACGCCCCGCCGTCGCCGTTATGGGAATGGCTCACCGAAACGTGACCAAGCTCCGCCGCCACCTTTACGGCCACCTCGTCGTAATGGTTCGTGCCGGAGCGGAAATACCGGGGACGTTTTCCTGTGATCTCCTCCAGGAGCCGGGCGTTCGCCTCTATTTCCCGGGCCGCCCCGGACACGGATTCGGTCCCGGGGATACCGTAGGCGGACCGTCCCGTGACGGAGAGGGGACGGTGCTCCGCGCCGTGGTTGCCGATTTCGAAGAGGGGGTCCGCCGCCAGCTCCCGGGCGGTCTCCCTGTTCTTTGCAAGCCACCGCCCGCTCAGGAACAGGGTGGCCGGAATGCGCTCCCGCTTCAGAAAATCCAGGAGCTCCCGGTCCACCGCCGAGCCTTTTTTCCCCCCGCAGGCATCGAAGGTAAGGGCCACCTCTTTCCCTTCGGAGGCGATTCTCGCGGCCGTGCCGGAAACATGCTCACCCCACTGGACCGGGGCGGTGTTCCGGTACTTTTCAGTTAATTCCTCCGGCGGAAGGGTTGTTCCCTCGCCTGCAAAGCTAAAAAAGTGTAGAATTGACAGAAACACAAGGGCAGAGGCGGTCGGCAATCGGATCATCTCTCAAATACCTCCATTGTGTTCAGTATATCATTTCGCTATAACTGAGGAGGATTCGGCAATGGGCCATCCGGTACGCAGAAAAGACAGGGAAATCACCGACAGGGCAGAAATATACGAAATTCTGGACAGGTCCTTCACAGGACATCTCGCCCTCTGCAGCGGCGGTGAACCCTACGTGGTGCCCCTCTGTTTCGGTGTGATGAACGGCGCCGTCTATTTCCACTGCGCCCGGGAGGGACGGAAGCTCGACATCATCGCGCAGAACCCGAGGGGGTGCTTCCAGGCCCAGTGCGGCGAGGATCTCGTTCCGTCTGCGGAGCGGCCCTGCGGGTGGGGGATGTTCTACAAAAGCGTCATGATGTCGGGACCGGTAACGGTAGTGGAGGACGAGCCGGAGAAGGGCGCCGCCCTTCTGGCGATCATGAAAAAATACGCGGGGGAGGACTTTTCCCATGAATTCTCGCCCGTGGAATGCGCTTCCGTGACGGTGCTCCGCCTCGACCCGGAGGAGCTTTCGGGCAAGGCCAGGCGCCCCGCTTAGGAGCTGCGTAGGGTGTTCCGGATCCGGAGAATCTTCGACGATCTTTCCCCGGCCAACGGGAAGGCTCTTGCCCGCATCGGGGAGATCCTGAAAGAGCAGTTTCCGGGGGCCCGCCCCGGCGAGGCTGAATCTATCCCTGAAAAGCTGCGGAACCAGCTCAAGTACGGCTTCCAGACCATCCTTTTCGCCGCGGAGAAGGGGGCGGGGAAGGTCCACGGCTTTGCCCTCGCTCTCTACGATCCCCTGCTGAAATTCACCTTTCTGGATTATATCGCCGTTCCGGGGGCAGAAGCGGGCGGAGGCCTGGGAGGAATACTCTACGAAAGGGTGCGGAAGGAAGCCCTGGACCTCGGGTGCGTGGGGCTGTTCTTCGAGTGCCTTCCCGACGACCCGGAACTCTGCCGGGACGGGGAGACCAGGAAGCAGAATGCCGCCCGGCTGCGTTTCTACGAGCGGTACGGCGCTGTTCCCGTGGCGGGGACGAAGTACGAGACGCCCCTGGAGCCGGGAGGGGACAACCCTCCCTATCTGGTCTTCGACGGCCTGGGAAGGCAGGACCCCCTGAGGAGGGAAAAGGCCCGGCTCATCGTCGCCGCCATCCTCGGGAAGAAATACGGAGATCTCTGCCCGCCCGAGTATATCAGGATGGTCATGGACTCCTTCCGGGACGACCCGGTGAAGCTCCGTCCCCTGAAGTACGTGACCGCCCCGGAACGGACCGCCGTGGCCGCGGCCCTTCCCGAGAGCGAGCGGGTGGCCCTTTTCGTCAACCGGGACCATGCCATCCACCACGTCAGGGAAAGAGGGTACGTGGAGTCTCCCGTCCGGGTGGAGGCTATCCTCCGGGAGATCCTCCCCTCGGGGCTCTTCACCGAAAAGAAGGCCCGCCATTTCGGCGAGCGGCATATCCTGAAGGTCCACAGCGCCGTCTTTTTCTCCTACCTCAGGAAGGTCTGCATGGCCATGCCGGAGAAGGAGTCCGTCTACCCCTATGTTTTTCCCGTGCGGAACGCGGCCCGGCCCCCCCAGGACCTCTCCGTCCGGGCAGGGTACTTCTGCATGGACACCTTTACCCCTTTGAACAAAAACGCCTTCCTCGCCGCCCTGGGAGCGCTGGACTGCGCCCTGTCGGGCGCCCAGGCCCTTGCGGAAGGACGGCACCTGGCCTACGCCCTGGTGCGGCCCCCCGGGCACCACGCCGAGCGGCGCCTCTTCGGGGGCTTCTGCTACCTGAACAGCGCGGCGGCGGCGGCCGAGTACCTCTCGGCCTTCGGCAGGGTGGCCATGCTCGACATCGACTACCACCACGGCAACGGGCAGCAGGATATCTTCTACGGGAGGAGCGACGTCCTCACCGTCTCCCTCCACGGGCACCCCCGGTTCGCCTACCCCTATTTCTCGGGGTTCGAGGACGAAAAAGGAGAAGGGGAAGGCCGGGGATTCAACCTCAACCTTCCCCTTCCCGAACATCTTTCGGGGCAGGAATACCTTGACGCCCTTCGAAGGGCGTCAAGGAGAATAGCAAACCACGGAGCCCGCTTTCTCGTCGTTCCCTTCGGAGGGGACACCTGCAAAAAAGATCCAACGGGAACCTGGAGCCTCGCCGCCAGGGATTTCGAAAACAACGGAAAACTGATCGGCGGCCTGGGGCTTCCCGTCCTCGTGGTCCAGGAAGGGGGCTACAACACCCGCCTCCTGGGAGAGAACGTCCGGTCCTTCTTCAAGGGGCTCTTTGAAGCGTCCCGATCCGCCGGGGCTAGGCTATGGTCACCTGCTTCTCGAGATAGACGTCCTGCACCGCGTGGATGACCTCCACGCCCTCCTTCATGGGGCGCTGGAAGGCCTTCCGGCCGAGGATAAGTCCCATGCCTCCGGCTCTCTTGTTGATCACCGCGGTCTTCACGGCTTCGGCGAGGTCGTTGGCTCCCGATGCGCCGCCGGAGTTGATCAGTCCCGCCCTGCCCATGTAGCAGTTCGCCACCTGGTACCGGGTCAGGTCGATGGGATGGTCGCTCGAAAGTTTTTCGTAGACCGCCTTGGCCGTCTTGCCGAACTTCAGGGCGGAGAATCCGCCGTTGTTCTCGGGGAGCTTCTGCTTGATGATATCGGCGCCGATGGTTACCCCGAGGTGGTTTGCCTGCCCCGTGAGGTCGGCGGCCACGTGGTAGTCCTTTTCCGCCGTCTTGAAGGCGCTGTTCCGCAGGTAACACCACAGGATCGTGGCCATGCCCAGGCTGTGGGCGATCTCGAAGGCCGTGCTGATCTCCTGGATCTGCCGGGTGGATTCGTCGCTGCCGAAATAGATGGTGGCTCCCACGGCAGCCGCTCCCATGTCCCGGGCCTGTTCCACCGAGGCGAAGAGGATCTGGTCGTACTTGTTGGGGTAGGAGAGCAGCTCGTTGTGGTTGATCTTCATCACGAAGGGGATTTTGTGGGCGTATTTCCTGGCCACCGACGAGAGAACTCCCAGGGTGCTGGCTACGGCGTTGCATCCGGCCTCAAGGGCGAGCTTCACGATATTCTCGGGGTCAAAATAGATGGGGTTGGGAGCGAAGCTGGCCCCGGCGGAGTGCTCGATTCCCTGGTCCACGGGGAGGATGGAAAGATACCCCGTTCCGGCCAGCCTTCCCGCGCCGAAGAGAGCCTGCATGGACCGCATTACCGGAATGGAGCGGTCGGAGAGCGCCGTCACCCTGTCCACAAAATCAGGTCCCGGTATGGTGAGCATCTCCCGGCCTATGGTTCCGCATGTGTGCCCGAGCAGATATTCCGCCTCGTTTCCAAGCAGCTGCTCGATCTGTTCCAGAGTGTTCATGGATCTGCCTCCTTCTCAATCGGTAATGATAAGGGTACAATCAAAACTGACCCTTCTTTCCTTCATGCATTGTACCCGAGAATGGAGTATCTGGGAACAATAGGACGGGAAAGGAGCGATAAAGGCAGAATACAACCGGAGGTGCACTGCATGAAACCCGAAAAGGGAAAAACGGTCGTCGGATTCGCAGGTCTCGGAGTCATGGGACACAGCATGGCGGGACACATCATGAGGGGCGGCTACGACCTGCTCGTCTACAACAGGTCGAAGGCGAAGGCCCTGGACATGCTGACCCAGGGGGCAGTGTGGAAAGACGACATTCATTCCCTGGCGGAAAAAAGCGACGTGGTCATCACCATGGTGGGTTTCCCCGCCGACGTGGAGGAGGTCTATCTCGGTGAAAGAGGTCTCCTTGCCGGGGCCCGGCCCGGAACGGTGCTCATCGACATGACCACCTCGAGCCCGGACCTGGCGGCCCGCATCGCCGCGGCGGGAGCCGAAAAAGGGGTACCTGTCCTCGACGCCCCCGTGTCGGGGGGCGACAGAGGAGCCAGGGAGGGGACCCTGTCCATCATGGTGGGCGGCGATGAAACTGTTTTCAATGACATGATGCCCCTTTTCTCCCTTCTGGGAAAGAACGTCGTCTTTCAGGGGGGGCCGGGCAGCGGCCAGCATACCAAGATGGCCAACCAGATCGCCATTGCCTCCAACATGATGGGGGTCTGCGAGGCCCTCGCCTACTCGAAGAAGGCGGGGCTCGATCCGGAAAAAGTGCTGTCGAGCATCTCCGGCGGCGCTGCGGGAAGCTGGTCCCTCTCCAATCTCGCCCCCAGGATTCTGGCGGGCGATTTCGCCCCCGGCTTTTTCGTGAAGCATTTCATAAAAGACATGAAGATAGCTCTCGACGAGGCGGAGCGCATGGGAATGGACGCCGCCGGACTGAAGAAAGCTTTCGAGCAGTACGGGAAAGTCGCCGCCCTTGGCCTTGAAAACGAGGGCACCCAGGCGCTCTACAAGCTTTACGGCGATTAGGACCAGCCCCTCTGCCTTCCTTCTGCGGATGGAGGGCAGAACTGCTGTTGACGGAAAAGTTTTTTTATTTATAATGGTTACAACGTAGTTTCTTGAAACTAGGAGGGATGCTTCATGCGATCCGTGGACAAAATAGCTGCCAGCCTGCGGGAGAAGGGGCTCAAACTCACTCCCCAGCGTCGCCTGATCATTGAAATTCTCTCCAGGGACAGGACCCATCCCACGGTGGATGAAGTGTACCGCCAGGTGGTGTCCACCATGCCCGAAGTCTCTCGAACGACGGTCTACAACACCATACGGGAGATGGCCTCCCTTGGAGAGGTAGTGGAAGTGCAGGATCTCAGCGACGGAGGAATCAGGTACGATACCTGCGCGGATTCCCACAATCATTTCTTCTGCCTTTCCTGCCGGTCCCTGATTGACGTCCATGTGGATTTTCCCCGGCCGGAGTCCTATTCCGGTGCGCTGGAGGGCTTCCAGGTGCTGAAGCAGCAGCTCACTCTCTATGGCATCTGCCCCGACTGCAGGGACAAGGGGCTTCCGCCGCCGGGAAAGGGAGCGGGAAAGAGGGCCCTGAAGAAATTCTGAGCAGAAAAAGGGGAGGCTCCGGACGGAGACTCCCCTTTTGTAATGACCGCAAACCGAACAAATCAGGCTTTTTCCGTTTCCTCTTCGGAGGGAACGAGACCGGATTCGGCCTCTTCTTCGACCCTGAACCGGGACGCGGACTTCTGCATCTCCTCCGACAGGCTCACGAGCTCTTCCGCCGCCTTCGCGATGGACTCCGTCACACGCCCCTGCTCTTCCATGGACCGGTTGATGTTCTCCACCTGCTCGCTGATGTCCGCCCC